>JAZSFI010000152.1:0-4459 GCA_045532135.1 Clostridia bacterium
GTCTTCAGTCTGTCGGCGCGGTTTCCTATCTTGAGGCAGCGGGTATCGGAATTGCCTGCGCGGTTATGGCGATTGTATTTTGCGCATGCATGCATCTTGGCGGAAAATACGCAAAATCGCTGATTCGGAACGACTATGTCCGCATTTTTACCGGCGGCGCGCTGATTGTCGCGCTTTCCTTCCTGCTTGAAACGCGCGATTATAACGGCGGCGGTATGCACGTGATTTTCGATGCGCTGAACGGAAGGGCTGTGCCGTGGGCGTTTCTTTTGAAAATGCTGTTCACCATGATCACGTTATGCTCGGGCTTCAAAGGCGGCGAAATCGTGCCTTCCTTCTTTATCGGCGCAACCATGGGCTGCACGGTGGCGGGTTTTATCGGTATGTCGCCCGCGCTTGGCGCAGCGCTTGGTTTGATCGGAATGTTTTCCGGCATTACCAATGCGCCCATCGCTGCAATCATTATGTCAGTAGAGCTTTTCGGCGCGGAATACCTACCGCTTTTCGGAATCACTGCAGCGGTCGCATTCATGCTGTCGGGACATTTCAGCTTGTATCACGCGCAATTGTTTACGGAACCCCAGCTGGGACATGAGGAATGAAAAAAGAAAACGGGCTGCCGAAAGGCGGCCCGTTTCGCGTATCACTCAAAAATGTCCAGCATTTCATCTGTGATCCGATCAAGATTTTCGTCGCTGTATTCGAGCTCGCCCGATAAAATACGAGCGATGGAAATCATGGAAGACAGCGATAAGGAATCGTTTTTGGCATACGCCCTTGCAAAAATCTGCCATGCAAGGAAGCACAGAAAGGAAGATAAAAGCATTGCGCCAAAAAGGTCGCCGTCCGAAAGCGCGCGCGGCATGTGGCGGTAGATGAAATATACGCAAAGATTTTTAAGCGTTCTTTGGATTTCATTTGGAAGGCATGCGGGCGGTATGCCCCTTACGCTGTTTATCAGGAGATCACGGCTTGCATCGAGCCGCTCAAGCGACAAAAGAAAGCCTGATATTTCATCAAAATCGAGCGCGTCCATATCGCATTCTGCCAAATCAAACAGCGCGCGGATTCTTTTTTCGATTGGCCGAAATTCGTCCTCCAGAAGAGAAATCATTTCCAGTCGGATGGAAAGCATTTCTTCTTCATCGCTTGTTGGCGAATCCGTTTTGCCATCGTCTGAAAGCGGAATCAGTGAAAACGGAGATTTGTCCGTAAGAACGATTTTCGCTGCTTCTTCACATGAAAGTCCAAGACCGATCTCTGTGAAATTTTCATAGAACGAGCGAAAGCGCGGATGATCCTGGCAAATTGGGCAAAGGACGCTTTCACCATATTCGATGATCAGGTCGCACAGGCCTTCATTGTTCAAAAACGGACATCTTCCGTTCTTGTCCGTTTTGAAAACGAATTCGCCGTGTGAGCGCTTGATCTTGTTCAGAATTTTCCCGCTTCCGCCGTCAATGCTCGAAAAACGCTGATAGCTTTCATCGTCAATTCCGATTTCCCAGCCGATGCAGCAGGAATGCCTGCATTTACCGGCAATGCAGGAAAAGCGCGGGTAATAGGAGGGCGCGAGGGTTTTCATATATGCACCTGCTTTTTAATCGATGTAAAATGAGTATACAGCACAACACGTCTTCTTTCAAGAAAATCTTTTTACGCGCGAAAAAACAGAACAAATGTTTGACAAACATGCGTTCGGTTGATATAATATAAAGGAAGAAAGGAGGCGCGAAGGATGGAAAAAAGGGCATACGTAGCAATTGATCTTAAATCCTTTTACGCCTCTGTGGAATGTATGGAGTTGGGTCTGGATCCTCTGGATACCTGCCTTGTCGTGGCGGATGAATCCAGAACGGAGAAGACCATTGGCCTTGCCGTGTCGCCCGCGCTTAAAAAGTTCGGCGTTCCGGGAAGGCCGAGGCTTTTTGAAGTGAATCAAAAGGTGAAGGAAGCAAACAGGCAAAGATTGCATAATGCGCCGGGCGGAGCCTTCAAGGGGAAATCGGTGAGCAGCCGGATGCTTTCAAATGATCCGTCCTTGGAAATTGATTTTCTCATTGCCAAGCCCAGGATGGCGCTGTATATCAAGTATTCAACACGCATTTTTTCCATTTATTCGCGCTTTGTTTCTCCCGAGGATGTTCATGTGTATTCCATCGATGAAGTGTTTGTCGATGTGACGGATTACCTTAAAACTTACAAAACCACGGCGAAAGAGCTTTCGGAGAGAATGGTAAATGAAGTTTTGAAGGAGACGGGCGTTACAGCGACTGTCGGAATCGGAACCAATTTGTATCTTGCAAAGGTCGCCATGGATATTGTAGCCAAGCACATTCCGGCAAACGAAAGCGGAGCGAAGATTGCGGAGCTTGACGAAATGAGCTACAGGCATCTTTTGTGGGCGCACAGACCGCTGACCGATTTTTGGCGCGTAGGACGCGGGTATCAGAGAAAGCTTGAAAAAATGGGGCTTTATACGATGGGGGACATAGCGAGGTGCTCGATTGGAAAAGAAAGCGATTATTACAATGAAGAATTGCTGTACGATGCATTCGGTGTGAATGCGGAACTGCTCATCGACCATGCGTGGGGCTATGAGCCCTGCCGGATTTCAGACATCAAGGCATATAAGCCCGAAACGCATTCCGTCAGTCAGGGACAGGTTTTGCAGGAGGCGTATGATTTTTCAAAGGCTCGCCTGATTGTCAGAGAAATGGCGGATCAGCTGGCGCTTGAAATGGTGGGCAAACAGATTACGTGCGATCAGATGGTTTTGACCGTGGGATACGATATTGAAAACACCTTCGATAAAGACCGAATGCAAAAATATACAGGCTCGTTCGAAACCGATCCGTATGGGCGAAAAATCCCGAAATCCGCACACGGGAGCGTTAATCTTTCAAGGCGTACATCCTCTGCAAAAATCATTCTGGAGGCGGTCACAAGTCTTTATAACCGCATTGTGAATCCGGATTTGTTGATTCGGCGCATGTATGTAGTGGCCAATCATGTGACAGATGAAAAAGAGGATAAGAATTGCGCGTTTGAGCAGCTTGACATGTTTACGGACTATGAAAAGGAAGATGAGGCGCTTAACAGGGAAAAACGCAGGCAGCATGCGATTTTGGACATCAAAAGAAAATTCGGAGCAAACGCGATCCTCAAGGGCATGAATCTTCAGGAGGGCGCAACGGCCAGAGACAGAAATCAGCAGATCGGCGGACATAAGGCATAGGGAAAATTATGGAAAAATACGACGATATCATCAATATGATATACCCGACCCCGCGCACGAGAAAAAAGATGACTATGGCGGAACGCGCCGCTCAGTTTTCGGCTTTTGCAGCGCTCAGCGGATATGACGAAGCAATTGATGAAACTGCGCGGCTGACCGAGCCCAAAGCCATTCTGTCTGAAGATGAACAAAATGAGATTGGCATAAAAATTGCGCATCTTAAAGACAGTCTTTCATCCCATCCAAGCGTTCGGATTACTTTTTTCGTTCCGGATGCGCTCAAAACAGGCGGGAAATATGTAACAAGGGAAGGATATGTGCAAAAGGTACGCGAATTTGAGAAGACAATTCTCCTGTCCGGCGGAGAAGAAATTTCCTTTGATGATATTTTGCTGCTTGACGTTGAGTAGGAGAACAGAAAACGCGGCTTTATACGTTGTTTTTAAACTGGTTAATCCTAAGAGATTATATAAAAACCGCTTTCAACAAAAGGGTTGAAAGCGGTTTTTTGCGCAAACGTGAAGCAAAAACGAATTGCTTTTAGATATCCTTGCGTCCTTTGGCGTAGTTCGGGAGAAGCTTGGGGGAGTATTTATTACTGTTGATGCCTGCGCTCTTGAGCTCGCTTTCGTAATTTTTTACGTGCTCAAGGGAGAGCTCCTTGACGGTGGTTTCCTTTGCAGCCTTGGAAGCCTGCTGGCCTGCGTTGCGGCCGAAGACAATGATATCGAGAAGGCTGTTGCCCATCAGGCGGTTTCTGCCGTGGATGCCGCCAACGGCCTCGCCGGCGACAAAGAGATTCTTGACGCGGGTGGTCTGACCGTCTGCCGTGATTTCAAGGCCGCCGTTCTGATAGTGAAGGGTGGGGTAGATCAGAATCGGGACTTCGCGCATATCGATGCCGTATTTAAGATACATGCGGAGCATCGCGGGCAGGCGCTTTTCGAGGGTGCCTTTACCGTGGATCATGTCGATCATGGGGGTGTCGAGCCATACGGCCTTGCCCATGCCGGTGTCTACGCCCTTATTATTGGTGGAGCACTCGCGGATAACACCAGCGGCGTTGACGTCGCGCGTTTCAAGGGGATGAATGTAGGCTTCGCCTTCGGAGTTGATGAGCTTTGCGCCCATGGAGCGAACCTTTTCGGTAACGAGCGCGCCGAAGATCTGCGCGGGGAAGGCAACGCCCGTGGGGTGATACTGAAGGGTGTCCTGATACAG
>JAZSFI010000004.1:0-2414 GCA_045532135.1 Clostridia bacterium
GATGACGGACGGGAAATTCTGGAAGTCAAATATGATCACTTCCTGCCGGACACCGTTTCCGCACTTCTTTCCGATACGCCTGCTGTCAGAAGCGCCATTTCCAAATACGTGCTTTGCCGCAGGTTTGAGCCGCTCGCCTGATGAAACGATCATCGCCCGATAAATGCGATTGAGTCAATACCTAAGATTGAAAGGGGATCCATTCCATGAAGACCATTTTTGCCGATATCTTTCAGGCCAATACCGTAAGCGCTACCTCCTGGATCAACGTTCTGTTCATGATCGCTCTGGCTTTTGCCGTAGGTCTTTTCGTATACTGGGTTTATAAGAACAACTACCGCGGCGTGATGTTTTCCTCCAACTTCGGTCTCACGCTCGTTCTCATGACCACCATTACCGCGCCCGTCGTCATGTGTATCAAGGACTCCCTCCAGCTCTCCATGGGTATGGTCGGCGCGCTGTCCATCGTCCGCTGCAGAACTGCCGTGAAAGATCCCCTCGACACTGCTTACATGTTCTGGGCGCTCACCATGGGCATTTTAATCGGCGCAGGTCAGTACATCCTCGCCGCAATCACCGTTGCCGCAATCGGCGGTCTCATCTTCCTCCTTCGCCATATCACCTCCAAAGGCGCAGACAGCTATCTTCTCGTTATGCGTCTTTCCCAGAACGCCGAATCCAGCGCCTTCCAGCTCATGAGACAGCTCAAGTACATGAAGCTCAAGAGCAAGACCATCACCGGAAACGGCGTTGAAGTCACCTACGAAATCCGCGTAGAAAAGACCGAAGCCTTCTTGAACAAGCTTCTTTCCATTAACGGCGTGCACGAAGCAAGCCTGATCGCCTACCAGAGCGAAACCGTCTGATGAATAACGAAAATACCCGTTCGAAGCGCACAGTCAGCGCATCGAGCGGGTATTTTTTCGTCTGGGAAAACGCATTATCTCATGAAACAGTCAAGTTTCTTCCGTTGTCATAGGTCAGATTGTCCCACGTCCAGTTGCTGCTCCACGCCTTTGTATAGAGGTCGGCGTTGATTGCAGGGGCATAACTGAATTGGTATGTCACGTCATTGATCGGCATACCGCCCCATGCAGAAAATCCGTTGTCATAGCGGATATCGATATCAACGCCCCTTGCATTTCCGATTGCGTGAGCGACTTCGGAAGCCTGCGCTTCCGTCAGCGGGAATACATCGGATTCGACGATGGCAATTCCGCATTCACGGAACAAAGCCTTGTCCTTTTCATAAACAGGATACTTGACGCGAATGCTCAGCGTATATGTAAGAATCGGATCTGAATAGCCTGAAGTATAGTATGCAAAGCTTCCGTACACATTAAAACCTGCGTCCTTCAGCCTCTGAACCATATCTTCGCCCATGTGCGCCATGATCTTCAGCATGATTGCCCTGTCAGGCATATCAGAGACGAGGTCAAAGTTAACATGTTGGCGGCTTCCTGCTTCAAACGTCAGTTTGGAAATGGTTTCAGTCATATAGTCCTTCGCGCTTGCGGAAATGGAATAGATTCCGGCAGGCAGTTTTTCAAAACAGAAGCGTCCGTTTGAATCAGTGAGCGCAGTTATGACGCTTCCATCAGGCAATGTCAGATTTATGCTCGCATCCGGGATTGCGGATTTCGTATTTTCATCCGTAACCACGCCCTCGACCGTAACCGATTCCTCCTGAATCGTAATCACAAGGCTTTCATCCGCAACTTCAAACGCTTCGGAAGCATCGCCCGATTCAAAAGCGGCGGATGCAAGGTACGCGCCCGGATACAGGTATGTCGTCAGAGGACTTGTCGAATGAATCATTTTGTCCTCGCTGCTCAGCTTGCTGCCGGACAGGGTGAGGGGAACGTCCGAAACGGACGCGCCGTTCATGTCCACTGTATTGATGCTTGTTCTGTACAGGTTGTTCGGACACACGCCATATCCGAATTTCTTTTTTCCTTCATGAATACTGTTTTCATCGTTGGCGATGGTATAATACAGATCGCCCAGCTTTGCGCGGACGAGGGTGATATCCAAATCCACAGGCGATCCGGAAAGAGTTGGAGAGATGTCGTATTTAATCGCGCCGCGCGCATTGATATCGAAGAAATAATCCATATCAATGCATCTGTAGCAGGCATGGTACCGTTCTAATGAGTTATCCTGCGCATCAAGGCTTCCGCTGAAGAAGGGCGACTCTGCCTTTCCTTCCAGCAAAATCCCTGCCTGTCCGCTCAAACGGCCTTCTACCGCTTTGAACAGATTCAGATTGAGCGAAATCTCGGGGCCAAACTTCATGGAGAACTTACCGTCGATCTCCGCGGTGGAGGAACCTGAGCGGCCGATTACGGTAGTCCAGCCGGAGCGCGGATTGTAATGATACCCATAATTATACGTCATAAGTCGGAGGCCAAGCG
>JAZSFI010000252.1:0-3010 GCA_045532135.1 Clostridia bacterium
GGACGGGAAACCCATCCCCTACAGGAAGAAACCATCGTGTTTCCGTTGTAGGGGCCGGGTTTCCCGTCCCGGTTTCGTGTTTTATGCTTTTAATGAGGCAGCGCCTTTTGGAAGTCTCATTGATCCTTTATCGTAATCCCCAAAAGCCCTGCCAGTTCAAGCGCCTGCACCGTCGTCACGCACGCGCCCCTGAGGGCATCCAGCGTCACAAGAATGCCCGTCAGGGTGTCCGTGGTAAAATCGATGCCGTGTAAGCGCGTGTTCATGATTTCTGCGCGGGTAAGATCGCATCTGTCAAAGGACACGTTTTTAAGATTCATATTGTTGAAATATCCGTTTGTCATCCTGCAATCCTGAAACGCGCTGTCGCCCAGCTTGCTCCCGGACAGATTCACATATTCCATCATGGAATCAATGAAATTCGTGTGACGGATGGTATTGTCCACCATGTCCGCGCCGGTCAGGCGACAGTTTTTGAATTCACAATTGTGAAACGAACAGCGGCTGAACGGAATGGACTGAAAATCGCAATGGTTGAATCTGACAAAAGCAAAATTCACGCGTTCGAACGCACACTGGATGAACGAGCAGGAATGAAATTCCGACGAAGATATCGTGATTCCGAAAACGGAAGCATCCTCAATCGCATCCGCCGAAAAGCGCACGGAATCAATATCAATCCCCTCATCCATGGCGTTTTCCGCCAGATTGCGGAAAGATTCCGTCATTTATTTCTCCTCCCGAACCCAGACTGTCATTTCGCCTGTGCCGCGGTTGTTCCACGCATAATAGGGAATGAATTTCACGCTGCAGGACGCTTTTTCAAGCTCGTGATCGGCATACAGCTCGTTATCTTCCCAGCCGTAACCGATTTCGCGCACCGCTTGAGCGGTAATCGTTCCGACGCCGTTCAGAAGATCGGGTTCAAAGGCATATTTCATGTCCTGATCGGCAGTAACCAAAACCGCATGCAGATCAGATCCGTTGTCCGCTTCTTCAAGGCAATAGACGACCGGTCCGCGCACAAGGGCAATCTTTCCGGACGTTGCGCGCACCTTGGGATTGGAGCGCATGACCATGACGGGCATATCCATGTCAAACACGATTTCATTGCCCGCCTCAAGCGCGTCCTCGATATACAGATAACCGTCCTCCATGCGCGTATGGGCGTATTTTCCATTGATATCAAGCCTGTACGTCTTGACCCACGCGGGAAGGCGCAGCGCCAGCGTCTGACCCGAAAACGTCTTTTCGACAGAAATCACGACTTTTCCGTCCCACGGATATCCGGTCTTCACGCTGAAAGCGCACTTTCCGTTTTCAAGCGCAATCTCCGCTTTTGAAGAAGTGTAGAGCGCAAAATACACAGTGTCGCCCTTGGTGTGGTAGATATAGCCCGGGAGTGAACAGATGAGGCGCGCAAGGTTCGGCGGGCAGCAGGCGCAGCCGAACCACTTTTGCCTTTCGCTTCTGATGTGGGCAAACTGCTGATTTTTTCTGTTTCTGTCCGGCCAGGACTCCAGAGGATTGACATAGAAAAATTTGTCTCCCTCAAGGTTCATGCCGCTGATTGTGCCGTTGTAAATGAGCTTGTCCATAAGATCGCCGTATTCTCCCTTGGGCGACATGCGAAGCATTCTGTGCGCAAAGAACATAAGTGCAATGGACGCGCAGGTTTCGCCGTAGACAAGGTCGCCGGGAAGGTCGTAGTCGAAGGAAAACGCCTCGCCGAAGGACGACTGGCCGACCTGACCTGTGATATACAATTGGCGGCGCGTGATATTTTTATAGAGGGTTTCGCAGGCGATTTTGAGGCTCTCATCTTCCGTCTCGCGGGCAACATCCGCCATGCCGCTGTATAGATAGCATGCGCGAACGGAATGTCCCTGCGCCTCTTTCTGCTGCCTTACGGGCTTGTGCGCCTGATAATAAGCGCCGCCCTCAAACACGGATCTGCGCCATCCCAGATCGCGTCCGGCGCGTTTGGCTTCCTCGTCAAAATAGCTGGGGCTCTGTCCGCGCTCGTCGATAAAATATTTGGCGAGCTCAAGATGCGCCTCGTCCCCCGTCTCTTCATACAATTTCACAAGCGCAAGCTCGATTTCTTCATGCCCGGGATATCCGCGCAGTTTTCCTTCTTCCCGGCCGAAACGCGCCTGAATGTGCTTGACAAACTTAATCATTACATCCAGAAGCTTTCTTTTGCCCGTGGCTCTGTAATAGGCAACAGCGGCCTCCAGCATGTGTCCGGCGCAGTAGAGTTCATGATTGTCCCTGAGATTTGTCCAGCGCTTTTCAATGCCGGTCAAAATATAATAGGTATCGAGATATCCGTCTTCCAGCTGCACTTTTTCAATCAAATCCACGCATGCGTCGATGTTTTTCTCGGTTTCCTCGTCTTTCCGCCACATGAGCATGTAGCTGGCCGCTTCGATCCACTTGGCAAGGTCGCTGTCCTGAAACACAAATCCCGCGTGCGGCGCATCGATTTCGCCCGCAGCGGCTCTGAAATTTCGAATGCAGTAGCTCGGCTCCGCATCCTTCACTTCGTCATTCAGCGCGCGCCACTGATAGGGGATAATGCTGTCGGCGGCCAGATTCATAAGATTTTTAAAGAAGGACGGTTGAATTTCAACGTTTTTTCCGTTGACCGGACGGGTGTACATCTCTTTCATGGCGCATCTCCTCTTCTGTTACGTTTCGTAAATATCGACGATTTCTCCGAAAACCATGGTGTGAAAATCCTTCATGGGATAAACGCGCGCGCTCATTTCCTTGTCCATTCTGTCCTCAGTCATTTCCTGAACAAGCCGCGTTTTGCATTCAAAATGAAGCGTGCATTCCTTGACAATGGGCGCGTTCACCTTCTGCGATTTCTGAATCGTCATGCCGTGACCGGAAAACTTGTCAAAATCGCGTCCGGATTCCGTTCCGGCAAAGGCAAAGGCAGGCTTCATTTTTTCGTCCATGGACATGGAAACGGTAAATTCGCCTTCCTTCAAAAGAAGAT
>JAZSFI010000319.1:0-2393 GCA_045532135.1 Clostridia bacterium
CCTCATCCGTCTCGGCTGCGCCGATCCACCTTCCCCTCAAGGGGAAGGCAAAACGAGTCCGCATCAAACACGCTTTACGCCAAGCTGGCAACGGGAGGCGTTTCGCCTACGCAAGCCTGCGCCGCGCAAACGCAGCAAAAGATGTAATTCAACGACCCGCGGGACGGGAGACCCGTTCCCTGCGATAGAATCGATGCGTTTTATTTCACCCGATGCGTTTTGCTCCCAGTCGCAACTATCTTCCTGCAGGCAACTCGCGGATAAAATGCCAAAGCGCGGGGTTCTGATCGTTCTTTCGCCATGCAACCAGAATTTCTTCCGTTTCACTTTCGCCGGACAATGGAACGAACACGATGTTTTCCGTGCCGACGTCCCATGGATGCGTGTATTCCGGGACGATGGAGATGCCTTCTTCCGCGGCGACCATCATTAAAATGCTTTCGATGTCGTTGGATCTGAGAATGATGTTGGGCTGATAACCGGCTTCAAGATAGAGACGGATATAGAATGCATCGCCGAAGGAATCTCCGGTGCCGGAGGGGGACATGAAAAGGATGTTTTCCTGCTTTAAATCTTTTCGGGTCAGCTCCTTTTTTCGGGCAAGCGGATGATTTGCGTAAAGCGCGACTCTGAGCGGAACGCGCTCCATTACGCGTGTTTCAAGCGTTTCTTCTTTACGCAAATTGGTGCTGTCCCATGTGAAAATGACGTCGTATTCGCCTTTGCCGAGACCGGACGCCAGCATGTCGGTATCGCAGCGATAGCACGAAATCAGGACGTTGGGATACTCCTGATGAAAGGTGCGCAGGTATTTCGGAAGGTCGCTGTGCTCATAGCCTTTGGTAAACCCGAGCCTAAGCTCGCCTTCAAGGCCGGTTGTGGCTTCGCGGGTTTTTAAAAGCGCGGCGTCGACTTTTCCGAGAATTTCGCGCGCTTCCTTTAAAAACACCTTGCCTGCGGGCGTTAAAGAGACCGGACGGGTGTTGCGGTCAAACAGTTTTGCGCCGATGGTTTCTTCCAGCGCGTGAATCTGCTGGGTGATGGCGGTTTGGGAAATATAGTGGTTCTGCGCGGCTTTGGTGAAATTTCCGGTTTCCGCGACGGACACAAAATAGCGCATTTGATTGAGGTTCATTTTTTAGCCCCCCGAATAATAAGTATATCTTATTATAATATGAAAAAATTGAATTTGCAATCCCGGATTTCTTGTTGTATAATAAGCGCACGTAATTAAATTACTTGTCTTATAGATGAAATGCGTTTGAGCGGAAAGAGTAGGCGGGGGATGGGCACAAGAGAAATGCCGGTAGGTGCAAGGCATTTGCAATATCCCGCTGAAGTTCATTCCGCGAGCGGTGCGCTGAAAGGTCAGTAGGCGCAACGGGTGCGACCGTTATATCGCCAGGGCTTTTAAACGCATGAAAAATGAGCGCGAAGCCTGATGAGGCATATGCCGCAAGGCCTGTGCAAAGCAGAGTGGTACCACGAGTGAAATCGTCCCTGTATTGAAAGATACAGGGTTTTTTTATGGAAGGAAAACAAAGGAGAGATATTTATGCCGCGTTATTATCAGCCGGAAATCGAATGCGCACCCGTTGAACAGATTAAGGCGCTTCAGGACGAGCGTTTGGTCAAGCAGGTCAGGCATGTTTGGGAGAACGTTGCGTATTACCGCAAAAAAATGGAAGAAAAAGGCGTAACGCCCGAGGACATCAAGGGAACGGCCGATCTTTACAAGCTTCCCTTTATCACAAAGGACGATCTTCGTTTGGCGTATCCATACGGACTTATGGGAAAGCCGCTCAAGGATTGCGTCCGCATTCAGTCCACCAGCGGAACCACCGGAAAGCGCGTCGTCGCCTTCTACACTCAGCACGACATTGACCTTTGGGAAGACTGCTGCGCACGCGCGATTGTCGCTGCCGGCGGAACCGATGAAGACGTATGTCAGGTTTCCTACGGCTATGGTCTTTTTACCGGCGGCCCCGGACTGAACGGCGGAAGCCACAAGGTCGGATGCTTAACGATTCCGACGTCCTCCGGCAATACCGAGCGTCAGATCATGTTTATTCAGGACCTGAAATCGACCATTTTGTGCTGCACGCCCTCGTATGCCGCATATCTGGGCGAAACGATGAAGGAAATGGGCTTGACGCCCGATCAGATTCCGCTGAAGGCCGGAATTTTCGGCGCGGAGGCATGGAGCGAGGAAATGCGCCGCGATATTGAAAATACGCTCGGCATCAAGGCGTACGATATCTATGGACTTACCGAGCTTTCCGGCCCCGGCGTGTCCTTCGAATGCTCGGAGCAGTCGGGCATGCACATCAACGAAGACCACTTCATCGCGGAAATCATCGATCCGAACACCGGCGAGGTGCTTCCCGAAGGCA
>JAZSFI010000423.1:0-3021 GCA_045532135.1 Clostridia bacterium
ACAGAACGACATGGCTACGATCCGACTTCGTGATTGCCTATCCCGGCAAAATGGATCCGGACGAATTTTTGAAAGCCAAGGGCAAAGACGCCTGGAATGACCTTAGAAAACTGGATCCCATTGAATACAAACTCATTCGCGCGCGTGATGATCTTGATATTGCCGTTCAGGAGGACAGAACGCAGTACACCATCCGCGCATGCGAAATTTTAAAGGGTGCAAAATCCGCAATCGAGCTTGAAAATCATGTTTTAAGGCTCGTTCAGGAAACGGGATACGCTAAAGAGGTTCTGATGCGACAGATTGACGTTAATTTAAGAACCGAAAAAACAGAGCCTGCGCGGCCCAAAGCGATTCTTCAGGAAACCAAAAAGACGGAATCACAGCTTGCGCAGATGCAGCTGATTGCACTGATTAACCAAGGAAAAATTCCGGCCAAAATGGTTCAGCGCGAGGATTTTGACAGCGGTTTGTATGCCGACATATTTGATTACCTCGCAAGCGGTACTTTGGCGCGTGATTTTATCGGGGATATCCCCGAAGAGCAAACCCGTGAGGCGCTTGAGGCGCTCAATTTTGAGCCGCTTCCCGAGGAAAGAGACAAGGCGCTGGATCTGGCGGAAGAACTGATACACCGCATTCATCAGATTCGGATTAACCAGCGCATAAGTCAGCTGACTGCGCGCGCAAAAACTGCCTCAGACGAAGAAAGAACCATCATTAATCAACAGATACAGGCGCTTTTATTAAAGCTAGATTAGCGCCGCCCGGTCGAAAGGAGAGACATTTTTAATGAAAAACAAGAACGCAGAGCTGATTACTACCCGCGTTCGAGAATTGGTTGAGACCGGAAAATCAAAAGGCGCGCTCACCTATAAAGAGATCGTTGACCTTTTTGCCGATTGCGATCTTGATCCCGATCAGTTTGATAAAATTCTGGACACGCTTTCCGAACTCAATATCGACGTCATCAAGGAAGCCGGTATTGTGGACGCAGAGCCTAATTCGAATCTTGCCCAGGACGAGGATCTCGATATTTCCGTGCCCGAAGGCATCTCTATCGATGATCCTGTGCGCATGTATTTAAAAGAAATTGGCAAGGTTCCGCTTCTGACGGCGGAGGAAGAGATTGAGCTTGCCAAGCGAATGGAAGAGGGCGACGAGGAAGCCAAGCATCGTTTGAGCGAAGCAAACCTTCGTCTTGTTGTTTCCATCGCCAAGCGTTATGTCGGACGCGGCATGTTGTTTTTGGATCTTATTCAGGAGGGAAACCTTGGCCTTATCAAAGCGGTGGACAAGTTTGATTACCGCAAAGGCTATAAGTTTTCGACCTATGCAACCTGGTGGATCCGTCAGGCCATCACCCGCGCGATTGCCGATCAGGCCCGCACGATTCGTATCCCCGTTCATATGGTTGAAACTATCAATAAGCTGATCCGCGTATCAAGACAGCTTCTGCAGGAGTTCGGTCGTGAGCCGATGCCTGAGGAGATCGCTGAGGAAATGGGTATTTCCGAAGAGAAGGTTCGCGAGATTATCAAAATTGCGCAGGAACCCGTTTCTCTCGAAACGCCGATCGGCGAGGAGGAGGACAGTCATCTGGGCGACTTCCTGCCTGATGACGACGCGCCCGCGCCTGCGGATGCAGCAGCGTTTACGCTTTTAAAGGAACAGCTGATGAGCGTTCTTTCGACGCTTACCCCACGCGAGGAAATGGTTCTGAAGCTCCGTTTCGGTCTTGAAGACGGAAGACAGAGAACGCTGGAAGAGGTCGGAAAAGAGTTCAAGGTTACCCGCGAACGCATCCGCCAGATTGAAGCCAAAGCGCTCAGAAAGCTTCGCCATCCGAGCCGTTCCAGAAAGCTCAAGGATTCGCTCGACTGATTGATTCTGTAAGTTCATAAATGCCGGCGCATTTTTCGCGTTGGCATTTTGCTTTTGAAGGAGTAGCCGTTATGCTCACCGACGCAAGACTTTCCATGATTATCGATATGCTTCCCAACACAGACGTCATTGCCGACATCGGCACAGATCATGGACGTCTGGGCGCGCAGCTTTTATTAAACGAAAAATGCAAAACCGTCTGGTTTTCCGATATTTCCGCACCCTCGCTTGAAAAGGCCAAAAAATTGTGCGAAAGACTTCAGCTCTCAGACCGCGCGGAGTTTTTTGTCAGCGACGGCGCGAAGGCTTTTCCGCATGCGCCGAATGCAGCGGTCATTGCCGGAATGGGCGGCGTAACGATTGCAGATATCGTTAAGGGAGCGGGGGAGAAGCTTAGAAATTCACGGCTTATCCTTCAGCCGAATGTATACATATATGAGCTTAGAAAAACACTTGTCGAATGCGGATACAAAATTACAGATGAGAAATGCGTGATTGCGGCAAAGAGGAAATACATCCTGATTTGCGCAGAACCGGGCAGAGAAGCGTATTCGGAGTTTGAACTCATGGCAGGTCCGGTACTTCTCAAGGAGAAAAGCGAAGCTTTTATGGAATACGCCCGTTTTCGGGAGCGCGTGATTCAAAAGGCGCTGAAGGGCGTTGAAAAAAGCGAAAATGCAGACAGCGAAGAATTGATAAAAGAACTGAACGTATGGAAGGAGATTCTCAGATGAAACCGACGGTTCAGATGATTTTGGACTTGGTAAACGAAATTGCGCCTTTTGAAAAAGCGGAGCCCTGGGACAATGTAGGGCTTCTTGCCGGAAGCAGGGCAAATGAAGTAACGGGCGTTCTGTGCGCGCTTGATTTTACCGAAGAAGTGCTTTTGGAAGCGGAAAAACGCAATGCAAATCTGATTGTTACGCATCATCCGATTCTTTTTTCTGCGAAAAAACGCCTGACGGAAGATGATTATGAGGGACGCCTGATTTGTAAAATGATTCGCAAGAATATGAACCTCATTGCGGCGCATACAAATTATGACGTTGCGCAGGGCGGAGTAAACGACATTCTGGCCCAAACGCTGGGACTTAAAAACATTCGCATGGTCGAAAACGACGAAGACGGCATATTGCG
>JAZSFI010000599.1:0-5602 GCA_045532135.1 Clostridia bacterium
CTCCGCTGCCAGGAGATACACTTTGCCTGTGCTTTTTCTTTCGCCCGCTTCGTCGGTGCTTGCGTATGCATCGAAAAGATCATAGACGCCGTTTCGTTCAAGCGCGGGCTTAAAAAGCCGCTCGGGAAGCGCGGTCGCAACGGCCAGCTTTACGCCCATCCCCTTGAGCTTTAAAAGAAATTCCTTTGCGCCTGCTTTCAGGGGCACGTTGTTCATATATTCCTTTTCACACATTTCGTACCATTCATCAAGAATCTCATCCACCGATTCGGGCAAAGAAAAACGCTCTTTGGTGTAAACGGCAGTCTGACGAAACGACAGCCCTGAAATCGAATGCGCATAATCCTCGGGAACAGCCATGCCGCGGGAATCAAAGAACGCCTTGTCCACATCCGCCCAAACGCCCATGGAATCCAGAAGCGTTCCGTCCATATCAAAAAGCGCCGCGCGAAATGTAAGCATGTTTGTCCTCCGTACTGCATAATTCATCTATTCTATAGTATCACATTTTGGCCTGTTTCGCAACCGTACACGGTAAAATGGTCGATTGACAATTATACAAAACGATGATACGATAAAGAAAATATCAGATAGAGAAGTGATTCAGATGACCGCCAGAGAACGATTTTTAAAATGTATGAATTTTGAAAAGCCGGATCGCCTTCCGATGATCGAGTGGGCGACGTGGTGGGACAAGACCATCGACCGGTGGAAGGGCGAAGGGCTTGAAATCGAAACGCACGAGAAGCTGAATCAATGGCAGGCGATTCACAAAACAATGGGGCTGGATCTTCAGCTTCAGTCGTGGATCGGCTTTAAGACGGATAAAACGCCTGCGCCTGAATATCACGGCGCGCCGCTGGTTGAGTCCATGGAGGACTATGAGCGAATCAAGCCTACGCTTTTTCCCGAAAATCCGGTTGATGAAAATCAGTTGCGCATGTTTGCCGAGATGCAGAAAACGGGCGAGGCGATTGTTTGGATCACACTTGAAGGACCGTTCTGGGGTCCGAGAACGCTTTTGGGCATTGAGAACCACCTGTATGCGTTTTACGATGAGCCGGAGCTTATGCATGCCATCAACCGCGACCTTTGCGATTACAACAAGCGGGTTTTTGAAAAAGTGCTTGAATTTCTGACGCCCGACTTTATGACCTTTGCAGAGGACATGAGCTATAATCTGGGGCCGATGATCTCGGAAAAAATGTTTGACGAATTCATGCTGCCGTATTATCTTGAAATGATTCCTGCGATCAAAAAGGCGGGAACAAAGGTGTTTATCGATTCCGACGGCGACATTTCCGAGCCCATTGACTGGTTCAAACGCGCCGGTATCGAAGGCATTCTCCCCCTTGAAAGGCAGGCGGGCGTGGATCTTGAAAAGCTTCGCGTGCGGCATCCGGATTTTCTGTTCATCGGGCATTTTGATAAAATGACCATGCCCAAGGGCGAGGAAGAAATGCGAAAGGAATTTGAGCGGCTGATGCCCGTCATGCGGCAGGGCGGCTTTGTGCCATCAGTCGATCATCAGACCCCGCCGGGCGTATCCTTGGAGAATTATCGGATTTATCTGAAACTTTTGAAAGAATACTGCGAAAAGGCGGTTTTATAGATCATTCGGAACTATTAAAAAAAGGGGGAAAACTATGCTTATTGCCTTTCTGATTGCGTGGGGAATTATGAGCGCCGTTACCTTTTTTGTGTATGCGCACGATAAGCTTCAGGCGAAAAAAGGCAAATGGCGCGTGAAGGAAAAAACGCTTCTTTTGCTCGCGTTTCTGATGGGCGCGCCGGGCGCGCTTGCGGCGATGGTTTTGATGAGACATAAAACCCTCAAACGAAAATTCACCATTCCCGTGCCTGCGTTTTGTATTTTGCAGACCGCTGTGCTGATTTTGCTGATCTGAAAATTTTTAAGCCAACCGTTTGATGGACGGCTGGCTGTTTTAATGTAATACCGGCCGCCTCTTTAAAGACAGCCGGTAGAATCGGAGGATTTATTTTCCAAACAGGTTTTTTGCTTTGTTCATTCTGTCTGCAATTTTCACGCCGAAGGGACAGCGGGCTTCGCACATTTTGCAGCCGATACAGTCGCTTGCCGTGGTTTTCATTACGCGGTAATGTTCCAAAATAGATTCGGGCGTGGTTTCCTGCATAACAGCAAGGTCATAAAGCTTATTGACCATTGCGATGTCAATGTCCTTGGGGCAGGGCTTGCAATGACCGCAGTAGGTGCATTGCCCTGCATAAGCGTGCATCGGGGCTTTGGCGAGGGCGGAAGCGTAGTCGCGCGCTTCTTTGGAGGCGGTTTCATATAAAACGGCATCGTCTATGTGCTCATTTGAACTGAAGCCCACCATTACAGAAGAGACCGCCGGGCGCGTCAGGCAGTAGTGCAGGCATTGGACGGGCGAAAGCTTAATTCCGAAGGGAGAACGCTTTTCGTCAAACAAGCGGCCGCCGGCATAGCCTTTCATAACGGTGATGCCCACGCCTTTTTGCGCGCAGAGCTTATAAAGTTCTGTCCGTTCGGGCGATATGCCGTTTACGGCGGTTGAAAAATCGTCTGCGAAATAGACCTCTGCATCGCCGTTTACCGGCAGCATGTCAAAGGCGGGATTGACGCTGAAAAGCATCATTTCGATGACGCCGCTCTCGACGGCAAGCTTGGCGATTTCGGGATTATGCGTGCTCAGACCGATGTGGCGGATGCGGCCTTCGGATTTGAGCTTGCGGATATATTCGAGGAACGGGCCGTTTACGATATTGTTCCAATCGTCTTTTGCATCCACATAGTGAATCATGCCAAGATCGACATAGTCGGTCTGAAAGCGGTCGAGCATATCTTCAAATGCAGATTTTGCCTGATCGATATCCCTGCTTCTCACATATTGGCCGTTTTGCCATGTGGAGCCGATGTGCCCCTGAATGATCCACTTTTCGCGTCTGCCTTTGATGGCGGCGCCGATGTTTGTGCGAACTGCTGGATTACTCATCCAGCAGTCGAGGATATTGATGCCTTTACTCTCTGCGTACTGAATGATTTCGGCGCATTTTTCCGCCGTGTGGCGTTCGAGCCATTCGCCGCCTAAGCCGATTTCGGAAACCATGAGGCCGGTTTTTCCAAGCGGTCTGTACTGCATGTGCATGCTCTCCTTATATATAATGAAGGAAAAGCGAAACGGGATCGCCGTTTCACGTGAGTATTACGCCGTCAGAACGCGCATGATTTCGTTTAAAAAAATGCCGTGCGCTTCTTTGGTAGGATGGTTTATGCAGTTGGACAAAAGCGCATCGGTGTTTACGCCGCTTGCGTCCAGTTTCTGCCATACGCTGTATGCGTCTGCTGCGGGAATACCCATATCGCTGGCGGCTTTGCGCGCGGTTTCGACATAGCGGGCGAGGATGCCGGTATTCTGAACAGTGGAGGCATCCTTGGCGATGCTGATTATAAGCGGTTCGGTCAGGAGGGGAGAGACGGCTTTGTTCATGAAATTGGGCGTTAAAAGCAGGCATTCCGCGCCCGATGCAAGCGCTTTTTAAAGATTTCGCGCATGGATTTGTCATATGTTTCGATGCCGCCTTCAACGTCCTTGTTCATGGAATCGTTAAGACCGAAATCCACAATTACAAGGTCGGGCTTGAAGGACAAAACGTCTCTTTCAAGACGTCTGAGCCCGCCGGCTGCTGTATCGCCGGACGCGCCGGCGTTGATGATGACGGGCGCGGAGAAGGGAAAATAAGCGGCAAGCGCGCGCTTGAGCATCATTGGATAGGCGTCGTCTGAGCGGCAGACGGTGTCGATGCCGCCTTTTTCGTTTAAAAAGATCTCAAAACAGCCGTGTGTTACGCTGTCGCCCAGGCATGCGATGGTCACAGGACGGTGGTTATGAAAATCCTTGTTGCGCGCGGAGAGCTTTTCCATAATTTTCATGAAGTCATTCCTCCTCGCGGCTTTCGAGTCTCCGCATAAGCTCCTTCATCTCAAAGGGCGTTAAGTTGCGCCACTGTCCGAGCTTCAGATTGCCCAGGTGAATATTCATGATTCGAACGCGCTTTAACGTCTTTACGCGATAGCCCAGCGTTTCGCACATTCTGCGGATCTGGCGGTTGAGTCCCTGCGTAAGGATGATTGTAAACGCCTTCTCGCCGGTTTTCTTGATCTGGCAGGGCAGCGTGGTCGTGCCAAGAATCTTTACGCCGGAAGCCATTTTGGTGAGAAATTCGGACGTGATCGGCTTGTCCACCGTTACCTGATATTCCTTTTCGTGTCTGCCCGCCGCACGCAGAATGCGGTTTACAATGTCGCCGTCCGACGTCATCAGCAAAAGCCCTTCGCTGTCTTTGTCCAGTCGGCCGATGGGATAAATGCGGCGATCGTGATCGACAAAATCCACTACGTTCATGGGTTCGCGCTTGTCGGTTGTGCATACGATGCCGACGGGCTTGTTTAAGACGATATATACATTCCTGCTTTGCGCTTTCACGCGTTCGCCCTGAATGGTTACTTTCATGCCGGGAAGCACGCGATCGCCCAGCGAACCTTTTCTTCCGTCTATATATACGCGGCCTTCCTCGATCCATTTGTCCGCCTCGCGGCGCGAACAGTGTCCCGCGTCGGAAATGTATTTGTTCAGACGAATGCCTTTGTTTTCTTCCATAGTCAACCTGTCCTTTTTTTATGCTTCTTTTATTGTACCATATGCAGGCTACGTAAAACATTTCGTTTTTGTGTCAAAAAGGTTGCAAAGATGCGCGATTTCTGATATCATATATATATCAATGCCCACAGGGCGCACTTGGAATGCACAAAAGCCGTTAAGGAGGCAAAACATACAATGACCAGACTGGAAATGGTTGAAAAAATCCGCGAAAAGACCGGCGTAACCTATGAGGAAGCCCGCGAAGCGCTTGAAAAAGCCAACTGGGACATGCTGGATGCCATCGTTTCTCTTGAAAAGGATAAGCCTGCTGCCGAACCCATCAATGAGCCCGTGTACGTTCAGGAAAATGCAGACGAGGCCGCCAAGCCCGTTAAAAAGCCCGTCCGCCGCGCACATACCGGCGAAATCGGCGATAAGATTGCCTCCGCCCTCCGCTGGATCGGAAGTCTGATCAAAAAAGGCGAAAAGGAGCAAGTTGTCCGAGATCTTTGCGGTATTCAATCGCAGTTTTTGGTCAATGCTATACATTCGCTGAAAATACGTTGCGAAGATTTTGATGAGGCTACGGTCAAAGACGGTCTTGTGAAGAAATGGACGATTCGGAGCACGGTGCACGTTTTTTCGGAAAGCGATCTACCGTTATTTATACGCTGTAACAACGGAAACGATTACCGAAAAAACGAGTGGGGCGGGTACACCTTTTGGAATGACGGGCGCAGGGTGTGGGCGTTGACCCCCGAGCGGCAGAAATACTTTTCGGATATAATAGTATCGGCGGTGTCCGAAAAGCCGTATACCCGTGACGAGCTGAAGGCGCTTTGCCGTTCCTACGGTATGAATGATGATGAAGAGGCTTCAATGTTCGAAGCGTGGGGTGGTGGCATACGTGAGCTTTGTGAGCGCGGATTTATGCACTACGTGGTGCAGGAAAAAAAGGC
>JAZSFI010000122.1:0-3376 GCA_045532135.1 Clostridia bacterium
ACCCGCGATTTCTTTACTTCGCTTCCCGGCAATCCCTTTGATTACCGCTATGATGAAGATCCCGGCGCGCATACGTGGGAATTCTGGGACGATCACATTCAGAAATTCCTTGAATTTTTGAACATCGGATGAAAAATTTCCAAAAACGCAAGCAAAAATGAACGCAGCGTTTCCCAAATGAGGCGTACAAATTGATCGAGACGTGATACAATACCCCTATAATCAACCGATGGAGGTGCTTGATTGATGAAAGCAATTTCGCTGGGCGGAGCGGTCGGACGCGTAAGCTATCCCGGCTGCGGCATGATCGCCGGAAGAAGCGCTGACGGACTGAGCGCAGTCATCGCGTATTTTATTATGGGAAGAAGCCCCCTGACCAAGAACCGCGTGTTTGTGGAAGACGGCGGCGGCGTCAGGATTGAGCCGTTTTTGAAAAATGCCATGCGCGATGAGGCGCTGCTTGTCTATTCGCCCGTAATCGCGTTTGAAAACAAAATCCTGGTCGGAAACGGCTCGCACGTTGAGCAGGTATACGGAAACCTCGCCTCCGGCAAAAGCTTCGACGAGGCGCTTTCAAAGCTTTCCTATGTTCCGGATGCGCCGAACTTTACCCCGCGCCTGACCGGTCTCGTTTCCATGGACGGCGAAAGCTTCAATTTGAAGATGAGCCTTGTAAAGAGCATGGATCCCTACGGTGCAAGCCTCGGACGTTATACGTATGAATACGAAAATGTTCCCGCCGGCACGGGCTATTACCTGCACACCTGCGCCTTCGACGCAAATCCCCTGCCCGCGTTTTCGGGAGAACCGATTCAGGTTTCCGTAAACGGTTCGATTTTCGACATTGTTGCAGACGTCTGGGAAAACATGAACGCAGAAAACAAGGTGAGTCTGTGGGTCAGAACCGTTGACCTTAAAACTCACAAGAGCATAAGCCGCATTATCAATAAGAACCGATGAAGGAAAAAGATGGAAAAGCTGCCGATATGGCGGCTTTTCTTGTGCTTTTCGGTGTGAAATGGGTGAAAACACTTGACAAATTGCAGAATAAATGATACCATACATTTTACATAAACGCGAAGACCGGAAAGAAGTAGGACTGCATCCGTTTTTCAAGAGAGCCGCCGGAGGGTGCAAGGCGGTGAAACGCGCAGGACGAATACATTCCGCGAGCGGCGCACTGAAAGAAATTCTCAAGTAGGCTGCGTCGGGTGCGCCCGTTACAGCGATAGGGTATAAGCAAGCTTGCCGTACCCGATGAGGAATATGCCGCGAGGCATATTCAAACAGAGGTGGTACCGCGGAAAATGTGTTTTCCGTCCTCTCATCCATTGGGTGGGAGGGCGTTTTTTTATCGCTGCTCCCGAAAAAAGGAGGGACAGACGATGAAAAAAGAATCAAGATGGATAAAGCTTATAGTTGGCTGCGTAACGCTGTTTGCCGCGGGCGTGATTTACGCATGGAGCGTGCTGAGCAGCCCGTTCAAAACGGAATTTCCCGCGTGGAGCTTGTCTCAGCTTCAGCTTACCTTTACCCTCACGCTTTGTACGTTCTGCCTTGGCGGCCTTGTTTCAGGGCTTTTGGCAAAGCGCTTTTCGATCAAGCTTCGAATGCTTTTTGCCGCCGTACTGATTTTAGGCGGCTTCACCGTGACCGGCACGATGAACGGAAGCATTTTTCTTCTGTATCTGGGTTATGGTATCATGGCGGGCTTTGGCATCGGTATTGTGTATAATGCGGTCATCGCCGCGACGAACGCATGGTTTCCGGACAAAAAGGGCGTTGCGACCGGCGCGCTCATGATGTCCTTCGGTTTTTCCGCGCTGTTCTTTTCGAAAGTTTCCGCTAAGATGTTTGAAATCGCATCCATCGGCTGGAGAAACACGTATCTGACCCTTGGCGCGGTCATCGGCGGCATCATTCTGCTTGCGGCCTTCCTTGTAAAAGCGCCCGAAGGAATGAAAAAGGCTGTTTCTGAATCGGAAAACGACGTTTCTACAAAAGAAATGCTTAAAAGAGCGAGCTTTTGGAAGCTGTTTGCGTTCTTTACGCTTCTCGCAGCCGTGGGTTCGACCGCAATCGGCTTTGGCAAAAACTATTTTGTTTCGGTAGGGCTGAAAGAAAACGCCGCCGTTACGGTTGCGGGACTTTTGTCAATTTTCAACGGCTTCGGACGCCTGTTTTCCGGCTTCTTCTATGATAAGGCGGGCCTTCGCAAAACCCAGTATGCCACAAGCCTTGTTGCAATCTCCGCGCCGCTTCTTGCGCTTCTGGCCGTGGTTTTTGCTTCTCCCGCTTTGGGCGTCATCGGCCTTATGCTGTGCGCTTTCTCTTATGGCTTTTCGCCTACGGTGTCCGCTGCGATGGTCGGCGGCTTCTACGGCATGAAGCACTATCATCTGAATTTCCCGGTTCTGAACCTTGTTCTGATCCCCGCGTCGTTTGCTTCGACTTTGGCCGGAAAACTCTTTGAGATTTCGGGCGGATATTTATCGACGTTTATCCTGCTGACCTGCATGTCGGTGGTCGGCCTGATTGTGAATCTTTCCATCAAAAAGGCGTAAGAAAGGATTTTTAAAGCTATGCCCATTACGAAATACCTTGAAAATAACGCGAAAAGCTTCCCGAATGAAGTTGCGCTTGTCGAGCTCAACAGCGAGGTCAGGGAGATCAGAAGAACTACGTGGAGAGAATATGAACTGATCGAATCCAGCAAAACCAGCGCCTATCGCCGCGAAATCACCTGGCGCGTGTTCGACGAAAAGGCAAACCGCTGTGCAAACTTCTTAATCAGCCGCGGCATCAAAAAAGGCGACAAGGTGGCCATCCTTATGATGAATGGCATCGAGTGGCTGCCGATTTATTTCGGCGCGCTGAAAGCCGGCGCACTTGCAGTTCCGCTCAATTTCCGCTATACGGCGGAAGAAATCCGCTATTGTCTGGATCTTTCCGACGCGGACTGTCTGATGTTCGGTCCTGAATTCATCGGCCGAATTGAAGAGATTGTCGACAACATTCCAAAGGTCAAGCTGATTTTCTACGTTGGCGACGGCTGCCCCGTGTTTGCGGAAAACTATCTGCATCTGGCGGCGAACGAGTCCAGCGCAAATCCCGGAATCGACATCTCAGATGACGATTACGCAGCCATTTATTTTTCCAGCGGCACGACCGGTTTCCCCAAGGCGATTCTTCATAAGCACATGAGCCTTATGCATTCCGCCGCCTGCGAACAGAAACACCACGGTCAGACGCATGACGATGTGTTCCTGTGCATTCCGCCTTTGTATCACACGGGCGCAAAGATGCATTGGTTCGGTTCGCTCATTTCCGCAAGCCGCGCGGTGCTTTTGACCGGCGTAAAACCCGAAACCATCAT
>JAZSFI010000116.1:0-1834 GCA_045532135.1 Clostridia bacterium
AATGTTTGAAGTTGAATAAGAAACGTTAAGAAGAGCCCGCGAGAGGAAGGAAAACTCGCGGGCCTTATCGATTAATGGCGCCGCGTAGCATGAAGATTGCTTCAAACAGTACAATAATACAGCGAAAAATTAGAGTAAAAATACAAAATGAGAAAGTGAATATTATTCGCATTACATTAACAATAATGCAACTCAAAAACGCCGAAAATCGCTTGACAATGAACCGAAAAAGCATGTATAGTATATTTGTATTTTCAAAAGATAACCGTAAATGAGGGAAAGAATATATGGCTAGGCCAGTCAAACGGTCGGTTGTAACGCGTCGTGCGAGCGCGCCTTATGTTTCGCCGCTTGCCGAAAAAATCATCCGGACGATTGAAAAAGAAACGGGAGATCAGGCGTTTGCCCAGTCTCTTCATTTTAGTCCCACTGCGCTCACGCACATCAAGCGCACGATTGCCGCTGGCGGCACGATTGTTGTGGATACTCAGCTCATGGAAGCCGATATCGACTTAAAGACGCTGGAAGGCACGCAGGCGAAGATCAGATGTTTTATTGACGACAACGAAGTTGTAAAGCTCGCCGAAATCCGAAGAACCACAAGAGCCGAAATTGCGGTGGATATTGCGCTTTCGCTTCCGGGGCCCAAACTGATGGTGGTTGGCTCTGCGCCCGCTGCGCTCAACCGTATTCTGATCAGAAGAAAATCTGAGCCGCTGAGCGATGTTTGCGTGCTGGCCGCGCCTGCGGGATTTGCAACGGTTGTGCAGCTCAAGGAAAAGCTGCGCGACAGTGATATGGCTTATATTGTTGCCCGAGGCAAAATGGGCGGCGTAAGTCAGACCACAAATCTTTTAAACAGCATTTTAAAAACAATTCGGGAAGAAAATTCATAATAATGAAAATGACAGAGCCGCTTTCCTTAGGGAAGCGGCTCTGAATGTATCTTCCGGGAGCGGTGAAAGATAACTCCTTTGATAACAATCATGGAAAATGGATTGAGAAAATATTTTCAAAACGGCGCGCTTTATGAAGCTCTTTGCGTGTTATATCTGTTGAAATCAACGATTGCTAAACATATGAAGAAGTGATATAATGTATTTGTATAGGTAGAAAATTAAAAACATGGGCTCGGAGGCGAGCGGGAGGGCTGTTCATGAATGGATTTTCCGATTTTATCACGAATTATCAATTTTCCCAAATGAATGGTCTGTATTACGGCATGTTCAGTGACATGCATGTGGTTTTAAAAGAAGACGGAGACTGCGCATCGGCATATTTGTATCTGGATCTTCCGCCGCAGGGAAGAAAAGCCCGTAGGGCGCTTGAAAATGCCTTGAACGAAAAAGGGGAGAGGTACGAAGCGAAAATCGCGGAGAGCGCGCCGGAGGGCTTTTTGAAAATCGATCTGAAAAACGATGAAGATGCGGGTGTGAATCTCGATCGTTTTTTAACGGAGTGCGATCTTTTATTGCGTCCTTACGGGCGTGAGATGGGACTTTTGTGTGCGTACTGCCGAAAGGAAATGCAGGATCAGAAACCCGAATATAAAATAGAAAACGATCTCGTGATTCCCGTTTGTCCGGACTGCATTCATCTTGAAAGCGCGGGAAAAGCAAAAAAAGCGGACAATCGGAGGACGATAGAGAAAAAGCGGATGGCGAAAGGCTTGATGGGCGCGCTGATCGGAAGCGTGATTTCCGTTTTCATCTGGATGTTTACCGGCCTTGGCGGCGGTTTTCTTTTAAGCGTTATTTCCGCGCTTTTGAGCGTATTTCTGATAAAACTATTGTTTGAAAAAATGAGCAGGGTACCCAACCGCCTGACGTCCGTA
>JAZSFI010000476.1:0-1804 GCA_045532135.1 Clostridia bacterium
TTTGATCCTTCGCTGTTTCACGATGACGACGGAAAAAAATATCTTGTCAATATGCGCTGGGATTCGCGCATGGAAAACCATGCCTTTGAGGGCATTGTCATTCAGGAATATTCCGTGTCGGAAAAGCGCCTGATCGGAAAGCCTGTCAATATCTATAAGGGTACTGAAATCGGCGCAACGGAAGCGCCGCACATCTACAAGAAAAACGGATATTATTATATGATGATTGCCGAAGGCGGCACGATGTACTGGCACGGCGTGCGCCTCGCCCGGTCAAAATCTCTGTTCGGGCCGTATGAATCGGATCCGATGCCGCTTCTGACCACGCGTCACAATCCGGAGCATGCGCTTCAAAGAACAGGACATGCATCGCTGATTGAGCTTAAAAACGGTCAGAGCTTCGTTGCATATCTGTGCGGAAGACCGGTATCGGACAAAAAAAGATGCATTCTGGGCCGCGAAACCGCGATAGCCGAGGTGGTCTGGACAGAGGACGGATGGCTCCGGCTGAAAGACGGCGGAACGCTTCCACCTGTCGAATACGAAGTAGATCTGCCGGCGCACCCCTTCCCGGAAACCGCCGAAACGGAAATTTTCGACGTTTCCGCCTTGCCGCCGCATTTCAAAACGCTGCGTCTGCCGCTTGAAATGATGGGAAGCCTCTCAGATCGTCCGGGCTGTCTGCGCCTGTACGGGCAGGAGGCAATTACGTCCTTGAACCGTCAGTCGCTGGTCGCAAGAAGGCTTGACGCATTTTCTGCCGTGGCAACTGTGAAAATGGAATTCGCCCCCGAAGATTTTCAGCAGATGGCCGGACTTACCGTGTTTTACGATACGTTTAATTTCTTCTATCTGTTCCTGTCTTCAACCGGCGAGGGCGAAAACGAAATCCGGATCCTCGTGCGTGACAACCTCCGTTTCTACGATCCTATAAACGGCGGCGTGCCGGTTGGAAAAACAGAAAAAGTGTGGCTGCGCGCCAGGATTCAGGATCTTACGATTCAGTTTTCTTATTCTTTGGACGGCAAGGCGTTTATTCCCGTTGCTTCGCCGCTTGACGCGAGCGATTTAAGCGATGAAGCCTATTTCGACATCGGGCACGAAGGGCATACCGGCACATTTATCGGGATGGCCTGTCAGGATCTGTCGGGCAGAAAACTGCATGCAGATTTTAGCGGGTTTACGTACAGGCGGCTGGAAAAGATGTGAAACAGGAAAAATATACAAAAAGACTTCGGCGATTGAGCCGAAGTCTTTTTGTGTTTCAACAGGTTTGTTTATATGCGATCCTTTAAAATTTCCTTGAGGAACTGACCGGTATAGCTGTTTTCGACCTTGGCGACTTCTTCCGGTGTGCCGGTCGCAACAACCGTGCCGCCTCTGTCTCCGCCTTCGGGGCCCATGTCGATCACATAGTCCGCGGTTTTGATGACGTCCAGATTGTGCTCGATGATGACGAGCGTGTTGCCCGCGTCGGCCAGGCGGTGGAGGACTTCGTTTAAGCGCTCCACATCCGCCATGTGAAGGCCGGTGGTGGGCTCGTCAAGCACGTAAAGCGTGCGTCCGGTGGCCTTTCGGGAAAGCTCGGTTGCGAGCTTGACTCTCTGGGCTTCGCCGCCGGAGAGCTGCGTGGAGGGCTGGCCGAGCTTTACGTAGCCGAGGCCGACGTCCACCATGGTCTGAAGTTTGTTTGCAAGGCGCGGGAGGGGCGCGAAGAATTCAAGGGCTTCCGCGATCGTCATTTCAAGAACGTCGTAGATGCTTTTGCCCTTGTATTTGACTTCGAGCGTCTCGCGGTTATAGC
>JAZSFI010000549.1:0-2536 GCA_045532135.1 Clostridia bacterium
CGGCGTATTCAGATTTGAAAAGGCAGTTCCGGTTGATATGTTTCCGATGACGGAGCATGTGGAGACGGTTGTTCTTCTAAGCAGGTAAACGGCCGCCGATTATGTTTCGCGTTTCTGTTCATACGATGGGTTTGCATGCAATAGCGAACTGACCGACCAACTCAAATATGTCGGAGAGGGATGTACAGTATGATTCTCTATTGTCTGGTGGTTGAAGCTGTGCCGCACCGCAATAATCCCGAAAGCAAAGAATATGGCGGGGCCTATATAAGCTGCTGGGTAAAAGCTGATGATCCAACTGACGCATTGCGCAAGGTGAAAGAGTATATTCACGAACAAAATTGGGTTTTTATAAAAACAGAAGATAGTTTCACCGTGCAAAGAGAACAATATATCGATGAACCCGATTCTTTAGAATGCTATGACAATGCTTTGCAATATGGATTGGATGCGATTTTTCATACATGGCCAACAGACTAAGCAAATGAAACGAAGCTTCACAAATCCCAATACAGCAATCATTCCGGCAGACTCCCTGCCTGAGGGGACAAAAGTGGTGACGGTCTGTCTGCTTGTGCATAATGAATGTCGCGCATCGACGCCCAAACCGGCCATTTGCGGCTCACGGAGGAAAAAATGAGATTAGACGGTTTCGGATTGTTTGTAAATGACATGGCGAAGATGATTCGCTTTTACAGAGATGTGCTTGGCTTTGAGATCAAAGAGGACGAAAATACATCCAATGTTTATCTCGTAAAAGACAAAACCTTGTTTCTTATGTATGGCAGAAATGATTTTGAAAAAATGACGAACCGGAAATACGAATACATCAAGGGCTTGAACGGACATTTTGAAATCGCTTTGTATGTGGATACCTTTGAAGAAGTCGATTCCGTATTCAGGTTGGCTATAGAAAACGGAGCGACGCCGGTTCTTGAACCTGAACTTGAACCCTGGGGACAAAGAACCTCCTATATCGCGGACCCCGAAGGAAATCTGATTGAAATCGGCTCGTGGAATAAGCCGTACGAAGAAAAAGACGCTTAGATTCCCAAAGTACGAAATAAATCCGGACATTCGTAAAAGGAGGCGATAGAGCTATGGCTGAACAATTTCTGACCCTGATGGCGGATTTCGATGACAACACACAAAGGGAAATGGAAAAATGGTACGCTTCCCTTAAAGATGCGGGCTTTATCGGAACGCACACGCCGAATCTTCCCTATCACATCAGCCTTGGTGTGTTTCCGCTTGACAAAGAGCAATTTGCCATTGAAATCATGGAAAAGGCAGCGAAGGAATTTGCGCCTTTTCCCGTGCATTTAAGTCATATCGGGATCTTCGCGCCCGGAAAGGTGCTGTTTGCCGCGCCCGAAAGAAACGCGCAATTGGATGCGCTTCATGAGGCGACGGATGTTTTCCCGAATCCCCATCGCCCGTGGACGCCGCATGCGACGATATTGATCGACGAAACGGAAAATATCGTGAAAGCCATTCCGGCGCTTTTACAATCCTTCCATCCGATCCTTGCATCTGTAACCCGTCTTCACCTTTGCGCCTTCTGGCCGAAAAGGGAGATTGCAAGCGCAGTATTGTGCGGAAGGGATGAGTAAAGAGTGATTAACTGTAGGATGGTGTATCTGCTTTCCTTGTGGAAACGGCGCGCCGGACAATAATTTTTGATCAATTTAAATATTTTGCGGATAGCCGAGCGGTTTTGCTTTATTATGCAAAGCTGCTCGGCAATTCTATTTGAGGATGAGGTATGATTGGCTTTGAAGTATGAGTCATTTGTATTCACTGTTAGCGTTTTCCAGGGGAAAATGCTTTTTAAATAAATAGTCTATAGAAAAATATGGTATGTTTGACATTGCCAAATCATGGAAGTATAATATATAAGGATAATATATTCTTTGGAAGGAGAGGTTGTATGAAAAACGCAATCATACAAAGGATTATTGTGCTTATGCTTATCTTAAGCTGCTTTTGTGCGCAGGCGGAGGTACAGTCCGAATTCAATTCGCATCCCGTGATAGGAATGCTTTCCATAGAGGTCAGCGGCCTTGAAGCAGGGCAGGAGTATGTCCTTTTGGTGTTTCCGCAAAATCAGGGTACGGAGAATGCAAAGCTTGAGAATCTCCTGTTGATTGATCAATTGCCAGCGACGGATGATGGCGCGCTGATAATCGGTATTCACGATGCAGATCCATGCTGCGTGATGCTCGGCGGTCGTTTTGACGGCAAAGATTCTCCACTTTTGCTTGGACGCTATGCAGGCACAGAAGAAGCAAAGAACATTATGAATGTGTCTTCCAATCTGAAGGAAATTCAGGAGGAAGCTTTTATGGAGTGTTCGTTCAATTATGTGTATATCGGCGAGGAAACGACTGTGATCGGCCCGCGCGCCTTTATGAACTGCAAAACGCTTTATGGAATTTTTATTCCGGACAATGTTGTTTCGATCGGAGAAGGCGCGTTCACGGGATGCGATAAGCTTGTGATCGTATGCGCAGAAAACAGTGCAGCACATCTCTAC
>JAZSFI010000249.1:0-2759 GCA_045532135.1 Clostridia bacterium
GTCAATTTTCTCAAGCGTCATGCCTGGATAGTAGAATTTGAGGATTTCTTCATAGGTTTTGCCGTGTTCGCCCGCCATGGTTTCGGCGCCTCTTTGGCTCATGCCAACGCCATGACCGAAGCGGCGGGAATATACTGTATATCCGATGTTGGTTTCTTCGATGGTGAAAATTTCGATATTGGTGGTGTTGATCGATAGCTTGAGCGCCTGTTCGACCAGACCGTATGTGGCGAGCTTGACAGTGCGTGTGCCTTCAAGCGCTTCAAAATCCGAATACAGGAACGGGTCTACGTCGATGATGGGCTCAGGTTCCGTTTCGGTCGCTGTTTCCTGATCCACCTTCGTAAACGACCAGCCCAAAGCCCAGGAGGATGTCGGCGCGGGCGTAAGCGCCGGGACAGGTTCTTCCGGCGTTACTTCCACGGACGTTGCTTCCGAAGGCGTGGGGAACAGAGCAAGGTATTCGGGATTGTCGCCGATGATGCGCTTTGCGGACACTTCGACTTCAAAGACCATGTTTTTATACATGCGGCTGCCTTCCCGGTCGGGGTCTGCGAGGGTCAGGGAATGAATTTTGTCGATACGGATGTTTTCAATGTCGTCGCTCATGCCGAGGGACGCCATTTCTTCTGAAAGCGCGGTGGCAAGCAGACGGTGAATTTCGCTTCCATAGGCGGGAGAGAAGGGGATGCGCCCGGATTTGACTGTGCTTCTCGGGTTTTCAAGATCGTACGGGTCGTCCTTCATCTCGATGTATTCCGCGCCGTTTCCGCCCCAGATCTGTTTGGCGCTTGCGACCTGTCCGCCGTTGGATGCGGTATAGTAGCACTTGGCGTATTTTCCGTTTGCCATGCCGACGATGCCGCTGGTTTCCTTAACGGCTTTTTCAACGTTTGTGTATTTCGGATCATAGCCCTTGTACACCTGATCCTGCGTGGTATCGACCACGTCGTAGGAGCGGGATGAGGATGTGCGCTTTGCGTCGATGGCATAGGTGCGCGCGGCGACGGCCTGCGCCTTCAATGCCTCAATCGGGAACGAATCGCTCATTTCATAGGCGACGACGCCCAGAAGGTAATCTTCAATGCCGATGGTAAGCGTCGCATCGATCAGGCCGTTTTCGTTGACCAGCTTGAGGTCGCCTTGAAACAGCGCGTCCTTTTCGCTTTCGTGGATATAAAGGCCGTTGTCCGTGTTTCCGTCGGAGGGCAGATGCCGCTTGAGCGTAAAGGAAGAACCCATATCAAGCGTCATGCCGCCGCAGGTCAGAAGCAGCGTTCCTTCATCCGCCGCGACGGAAATTTCGCTGCCTCTTGAAAAGCGGAAACCCGCGTCGCCGTCAATGGTGTACGCGCCGTCCAGCGTCATGCCGAGGGCGGGCGCTCGGGAAAGAGATTTCAGATAAACGCGAATCAGTCCGTTATCCTTGATGGAGGACTGTTTTGCCGCCAAAGAATCGTTTCTGTCCGGCTTGTTCAGCGTCATGCCGATCAGAACGACCATAACGACTGCCAGCGCGCTGACAAAAATGCCGATGCGTTTCATTTTTCTGGCCCGGGCCTTTTTCTTTTTGAGCGCGATTCTTTGCACTTTGGTAAGTTTTTGGTTTGTCATTTTCTTTTCTCCTCCTGCCTGCGCTTTCTTAGACGCGCGTCAAGGCGGCGGGGTTCAATTTGAACCGTTGGATGATTTAAGCTGAAATCCCGGATGGAAAAGAGGAATTCATTGGTAGAGTATCGGCTATAAATGAAAAATTATGCGTTTTCGCTTAAAAAACAGCCTGCAGGGCAGAGGAAGGGAAATCCGGGGGAATGAAATGAAGTCAGCGCGGGCGGTCATTGACCGCCCCTACGATTACGTGTGTGCGTACACCAAACAGTAGGGGCGATCATGAATCGCCCGCGCATTCCATTTCAAAGGGGGAATATTTCCGGCTGCTTTATATAAGACGGATTTTATTTCGTCAGCGCGGCCGCAGCGTTGGAAAGGGAGACAAGCGCTTCCTGCGCGTCGGCCTGCGTCTTTTCGCGGACGCCTACATAGATCTTGAGCTTGGGCTCGGTGCCGCTGGGACGCACGCACGCCCATGCATCGCCTTCAAGGACGTAGAGAAGCACGTCGGCGCGGGGCAGACCCATTGTGCCTTCGTTTTTAAAATCGAGCGCTTCGATTACCTTGCGGCCGCCGATCTCGGTGGGCGGGCAGGCGCGAAGGTCTGCCGTTGCTTTTTCGCGCTTGGCCATGCCGTCCACGCCGGGCATGGTGACGGAAACGGTCTTCTCCATGAAATAGCCGTATTTGTTGAACATTTCTTCCATCGCGTCAAAGAGGCTCTTGCCCTCGGACTTATAATAAGCGGCGAGCTCTGCGGCGAGGACGGACGCGATGACCGCATCCTTATCGCGGATGTATCCGCCGGTTAAGTAGCCATAGCTCTCTTCAAAGCCCAGAAGGAAGCCGTTGTTTCCAACCTTTTCCTTCTTGTCGATGACTTCGCCGATGAACTTAAAGCCGGTAAGTACCCGGATCATGTCGATTCCGTATTCCTTGCAGATGGCGTCGGTCATGCGGGTGGAGACGATGGTGGAAACTGCGTAGGCGCTGCTTCCGGGGGCGGGCTTTTTGGCGCGCAGGATGTCTTCCAGCATCAGGCAGCCGGCCTGATTGCCCGTGACGGGAATCCATTTTCCGTCCTTTTTAAGCATCATGCCCATGCGGTCGCTGTCGGGGTCGGTGCCGATGATGACGTCTGCGCCTTC
>JAZSFI010000078.1:0-24007 GCA_045532135.1 Clostridia bacterium
GCAAGGAAGAAACGCCCTTGAGTTGATTCGTCCAACCTCAATAATTTCAAGCACAAACACCGCCGCCGTTACAGGCGTTCCGAAAAGGGCAGAAAACAGCGCCGCCATACCGCACAATTCGAAAATGCGTCTGGAATCGGATTTCGGATGCGTAAGATCGCCAACCCATGCGCCGATGGATCCGCCAAGCTGCAAGGCCGCGCCTTCCCTGCCCGCAGAGCCGCCCAAAAGATGTGTAAGGGTCGTTGAAACAAAGATTGCCGGCGCCATCAAAAACGGCACATGCCCCTGCGTGCGCACGGTTTTAATGATCTCATCTGTTCCGATGGACAAAGGAAGCTTCATCAATCTGTACATAAGCGCAATGATCAGACCGCCCGCCGGCAGAAGCCAGATCAAAAAATCGTGATGCGTTCTTATATGCGTAGCCTTTTCAATACAGATGGCGAATAACGCGCCGACTACGCCCAGAAGCGCGCCGATCAGAATGCCCGTAAGCATCCACCGAAAAAACGCCCACAGATAAAGGAAAGAAGAATGAATCTGCCTTTTAATCACATGTAACCCTTCTTTATATTGATTCGATAAAGGAAACGGATGCAACCGAGCCGCATTCGCCTGCGTTTTTGATTCCCAACTGAGAAATGCTTTCTTCTGCTCATTCGAATTTCGAACAGGACATTTCTGAATGATTTATCCAAAACACGCCTTCATATGCGTAACTCCGCATAAACCCAACTCACCGCGCTATTATACCACCCGATCTGTTAAGCATCAAGCGCAATTCGGTTTCATACTTGGGTACAAAAAAATAAGCCGCTGCGGATTTTTGCTAATGCAGCGGCGTAAAAATCAGATTCATATTCGCTTTGGCTCAATCAATAATTCATATACAGCGCCACGATATCCTTGACGCTTAAAAAGCCCATAACGGTACTTCCGAACATATACTTGATGGAGTCCGACAGCGTGTCAAAGTTTACGCTGCCGCCTTTGAAGATTCGCGTAAGGGTGATGGCAAAACGGTAGGTAAAAATGATATTCTGTAATGAAGAAAGCCCCATGGCCGCAATCGTGCCCGCGCCGGGGATCAAATGGAACAGTCTCGTTGCCGTTTTGCAGCCGAGATAGTATCCGCCCATTCCGAGAAGCGCCGTGGAACAGATCTTTTTTGCCGCTTCCCTGTCCATTTCAACTCCATAGTGCTTTGCATACTTTACAAGCAGAAAACCCCACCAGCCGGCAATGGACGCAACGTCCGCAGTCGTTGAAAATGCGCCGATCGTTCCCAGTAAACCCGTCTGCACGATTGCCAGTTTTACGCTGCCTCTGAGCGTCTCAGGAATTTCCATTGCCATACTCTCATCCTCTTTTCCGTATTGATTGAACGTTCGCTGAAAACCGCTTGTCTTTGCTTCATTGGCTTAATGATACCACACCCGTTTTCGTTTCTTTTTTTCTGTTTCCGGACATGTTTTCGCCGCCTGTTTCAATTCAGATTTCTCCAAGTCTTGATACGTTAAAGCAAACATGCTATAATCTTTTAAAAGGAAGTGATTTTTTTGATCGTTACATATTCCGAAGAACGGATTCAAAAATATGAATACATTGAATTTTTAAAGCGCACGGATCTTGGAAGCCAGTATCCCAAGGAGCGGTTTGATGAGAGAATCGACCGTCTTTTGAAAAATGCACCCGTCAGCCTTACCGCAAGAGACGAAAACCAGCGTCTGATCGGTGCAATACTTGGAATCACGGATTTTGCCTACTGGCTTTTTATCACCGACCTCGGCGTAGACCGTTCCTATGTTCACAAGGGCATCGGAAAAACGCTCATGCAAAAGGCGCTGGATCTTGCCGGCGGAGCGAACGACATCATTATGTACACCTGCGCAAATGAAAACGCCGTAGGCTTTTATGAAAAGTTCGGCATGCAGAAAGCGGAGGATATAATGGTTTTCAGCCGCGTTGAATGGACGCCGTTTACCGTATAGATAATGAGAGGTATACATCAGGTGAAGAAAAACGAAATCATGCTCTCACTTTCCATGGCGATTTTCGGAACGATCTCGCTGTTTGTCAAATCCATTCCGCTCTCTTCGGGAGAAATCGCATTGTTCCGCGCGCTGCTTGCGCTTGTTTTGATCGGCGGCTATCTGATCGCATCCAAAAAGCCGTTCATGCTTCGCGAAATCAAAAAGGCGCTGCCGGTTCTGTTTCTTTCCGGCGCAGCAATGGGCGTTAACTGGATCCTTCTTTTTGAGGCATACGATTACACAAGCGTCTCCATCGCGACTTTAAGCTATTATTTCGCGCCGGTCATTGTCACATTGGCCTGTCCCATATTGTTTAAAGAAAAGCTCACCAAAAAGCAGCTCCTGTGCTTTCTGATGTCCACGCTGGGGCTTATTCTGATTATCGGCGTATCCGGCTTCGGCGAAGGCAAAAGCGACATAAAGGGAATTTTACTGGGGCTTGGCGCAGCGTTTTTCTACGCAACCGTAATCCTGCTCAATAAGTTCACCAAAGGCGTTTCGGGCATTCACAGAACGTTTATACAGTTTTCATCCGCAGCGCTCGTTATTCTCCCTTACGTGCTTTTCACAAGCGGAATCAATGTTTTCACTTTAAACGCAACGGGCGGTTTATCGCTTCTTGTGGTGGGACTTGTTCATACCGGGATCGCTTACATTATGTATTTTTCTTCGCTGAAAGAGCTTTCCGGACAAAATGCCGCAGTATTAAGCTATATCGATCCTTTGATTTCCGTCGTCGTTTCGGTCTTGATATTAAAAGAAGCCATCACGCCCTTTCAGATTGCAGGCGGCGTGCTGATTCTGGTATTCACCTTATTAAATGAGCTTTCGCTCTCAAAGCGATAACAATGAAAATCACTTGCATTAACGTCATTCGGAGGAATTATGGAAAAACGCATGCCGTGGGCGGACGCGCTTAGGGGCGCTCTTATCCTGATGATCGTGTACGGCCATACCGCCTCAAACGGCGATTGGCTCAAGCACTATGTGTATTCGTTCCATGTCGCCGCGTTTTTCTTTTTGTCGGGTTTTTTGTTTTCGAAGGGAAAAAGCGGCTTTAAAGCGTTTATCAAAAAGAAATTTTTCGCTCTCATGATCCCTTACTATATTTTTTCCATAATCAGTATCGTGATTTTCAGTCTTTTAGGCTCGTTTGCATCGGATCAGCTGGACGTAACGATCAAGCACAGCGAGGTATATAAAAACGTACTGGGCATGCTGTACGCAAGCGCGGTGGAAGGCTACATGAAGTGGAATCTGCCGCTCTGGTTTCTGCCGTGCATGTTTGTAACCCAGCTGATGGCCTATCCCATTTCGGATTTCGTAAAAAAATATATTCGAAAAAAACGCATCTTTGCGCCGCTTCTCATCCTCTTGTCTTTCGTTCTTCCCTTCCTTGACTATTTCGTTTTCCGCATCCGCGCGCTGCCCTTCCATCTGGAATCGGCCGTGTTTCTGATGCCGTTTTTCTTACTTGGTCTGTGTCTTCGCCAAATCGATTTGCATCCGCGCCCGGACACAATGAAAAAATGGGCTTTGTGCATTTTCCTCCTGTTGTCCGGCGCTGTGAGCGCATGTTTTTTGAACTCCCGCGTCAATTACTTTCTTTCGTCCTACGGAAAAATCCCCGTTTTCTATCTGTCGGCGATTTTGTCAGTTTTGGGCATATATATGCTGTTTCAGCGTATATCCAATCCATTGTTATGCCTTGTCGGTCAAAACACGCTGCCCATCTTGCTTATGCATAAATTTCCCGTCGTGTTTTTCCAGATTGCGCTTTCGCCTCTTTTTAAAAGAAGCGGACCGATCCATATGCTTTCAGCCGTTCTGATTGCATGTATCAGTGTTTTTCTTTGTCTCGTTGCATCAAAGATTCTCGAAAAATACGCCCCTTTTATGATCGGAAAACAAAACGCATAATGTTTGTCAGGAGGATGTTTATGGAAAACAAGGTTGTATTGGTGCTTGTGGACGGTATGCGCCCCGATGGTGTTTTTAAGTGCGGTCACCCTTATGCAAAAACGCTCAAGACGCTTTCTTCCTGGTCGATGAACGCCAAAACAGTCATGCCTTCGGTGACGCTTCCCTGTCACATGTCGCTTTTTCACTCCGTGAATCCCGACCGCCACGGCGTGACCACCAACACCTATGTCCCGCAGGTTCGCCCGATTGAAGGCCTTTTTGACCGTCTGGACAGATTTGAAAAAAAGTGCGCGTTCTTTAACACCTGGGAAGAATTGCGCGATCTTTCAAGACCGGATCATCTTCACACATATCTTTGCATCAATCAGCATAAGCAGGAGGATACCGACACCAAAATTGCTTTAGCCGCGATCGACTATATTAAAATGGAAAACCCTGATTTCACGTTTATATATCTCGGCGAAACAGACGAAGTCGGCGGGCACTCGGTCGGCTGGATGAGCGAAGCCTATCTCTCTTGCGTAAACAAAGCTTTTGCCTGCATTCAGAAAATCCATGAAAGCCTTCCTGACAACTATACGCTTATTGTCACAGCCGACCACGGCGGCCACGACAGAAGCCACGGAACCGATATGCCGGAGGACATGACCATTCCGGTCATGCTTTCTGGCGCATGTTTTGAAAAAGACAAGGAGCTTCAAAATGTGTCCATCAAGGACATCGCGCCCACAATCGCAAAGCTTTTAAACGTCTCCCCTGCAAAGGAATGGGAAGGCGCGCCTCTTTTCTGATACGACTCATTCACACCATGATAACGCCCCTCGAAGGGCGTTTTTTTCATGTTCCCGGCTTATTTCCGACCGATTCAGTCAGAATTGTAAAGAAATTTCTCTACATATTAATATCTTGTTTTTGGGGCAGGAATCATTCGCGAATGCGTCGAATTGGAACAATGCTTACATTTTGCAGCCGAGTGCATTTGCGCCATCGGAGAAAGGAGCTTCGCATTGTCCCACCGCCAAAATTTCTACGAAAAATTCAGAGAAGCCGCCATGTCGGTCATACCGATCGTGGTTATCGTGCTTGCCCTGTCGCTCACGGTTGTTCCGATATCGCCTGATCTGCTCCTGTCGTTCCTTTTAGGCGCGGTGCTGCTCACCATCGGCATGGGACTGTTCACCGTCGGAAGCGAAGTTTCCATGACGCAGATCGGTACGCAGATCGGCTCTCACCTGACGAAAACCAAGAATCTCAGGCTCATCTTAATCGTGAGCCTTCTTTTGGGTATCGCAATCACCGTTGCAGAACCCGATCTTCAGGTGCTTGCCGCCAACGTTCCCAACATCAATACGCTCGTTCTGATTATCACCGTAGCCATCGGCGTCGGCCTTTTTCTGATGGTGAGCATGCTGCGTATTTTATTCAAAATCCCCTTGCGCTGGCTCCTTATGGCGATGTACGTCGTTGTATTTATTCTGGCTTTTTTTACCGATCCCAATTATCTTTCCGTTGCCTTTGACTCCGGCGGCGTAACCACAGGTCCCATGACCGTCCCCTTCATTCTCGCGCTGGGTGTCGGCGTTGCCACCATCCGAAGCGACGAAAACGCGCAGATGGACTCTTTCGGTCTTGTTGCACTGTGCTCCATCGGTCCGATTCTGGCGGTACTCATTTTGAGCTTTATCTATAAAGACGCTCCCGATGCAGCGAGTGCTTCCGTCATTCACGTGCACGAAACCACTGTCGGGCTCGGAAAGCATTATCTAACCTCGCTGCCTACCTATATTGGCGAGGTTGTGATGGCGCTTCTTCCGATCGTAGTATTTTTCCTGATTTTCCATTTCGTGTCTTTAAAGCTTCGAAAAGTTCCGTTTATGCGCATTGTTCTGGGTCTTATTGTAACGTGCGCAGGTCTGGTTCTTTTCCTTCTGGCAGTAAACGTCGGATTCTCATCATTGGGGCATGTGCTTGGTGAAAAGCTTGCAGAACCCCATCTTAGATTCCTTCTGATCCCGATTTCGATGATTATGGGCTGGTTTATCATCAATGCCGAACCTGCTGTCGCTGTTTTGAACAAGCAGGTGGAAGAACTGAGCGCAGGCGCAATTTCCGGCAAAGCAATGAATTATTCCCTCGCAATCGCCATTGCCATCGCAAACGGCCTTGCAATGCTTCGCGTAATCACGGGCATATCGATTCTCTGGATTATCGTTCCCGGTTACGCCATCGCGCTGATTCTTGCTTTCTTCGTGCCTCAGACCTTTACGGCCATCGCGTTCGACTCCGGCGGCGTTGCTTCCGGACCTCTGACCGCTACCTTCATGCTTCCCTTCGCTATGGGCGCCTCTGCCACTATCGGCGGTAACGTTATGACGGATGCATTCGGTCTTGTAGCGCTGGTAGCCATGATGCCGCTTTTATCCGTTCAGCTTATGGGACTTATCTACGTTATTAAGACGCGTAAAGCGCAGCATACCATCGAAATCCCGTTCGCCGAAGACGAAATCATCGAGCTTTGGGAGGTGTAGTATGGAACTCAATCTTGTCATTGCCATCGTTGACCGCGATAAGCGCGAGATGCTTGAAAAAATATCTGAGAGCATTAATGTCCCCCTCTCCCTGATCAGCTTGGGGCGCGGCACCGCAACGGATGAGCATCTGTCTTTGTACGGCCTGGCTGCAACAGAAAAGGCTGTGTTATACGCCGTAGCCAACCAGGAAAAAACCGCGCGCCTCATGCGTGCATCCAAAATCCGCCTGTTTGTTGACATCCCGGGCAACGGCATCATGTTGTCCATTCCGATTAAAAGCGTAGGAGGAGGCCGCACCATGGCATATCTTACCGAAAACTGCACGTCCGGAGGCGAAACACCCAAAATGACTTTTGAACACGAACTGATTTACGTCATCTTAAACGAAGGCCATTCCGATATGGTCATGAATGCGGCAAGAAGCGCAGGCGCAACCGGCGGCACCGTTATGACCGCCAAGGGAACCGGCGTTAAACAGGGCGAAAAATTCATGGGGATCACCTTGGCAAGCGAGCGCGACGTCGTTTTAATCGTTGCCAAAAGCGACGTCAAATCCCAGATTATGAAGGCCATCATCGAAAAATGCGGCATCGGAACGCCCGCCGGCGCTGTCTGCTTCTCCCTGCCTGTTTCCGAAATACAGGGCCTGCATTCCAAAAATGAGGATGCGGAAATTTAAGCAAACGGCAAAATGTACTTTTGATGAAAAATGCAGCTGCAGGCAAAATCTGCAGCTGCATTTTTTATGTTTCAGTCAGCACACTTTCAAGCGCATCGGCAAGATACGGCATTGCGTCTATTGCCTGGTCAATGCTATTTTGGTTGTGACCGACTTCAATCAGCAATGATTTTTCCGACAGATGCTGGTTGTATCTTCCGTCTTTCACCATGACGGGTCTGCACAGCCCCGGAACCGATTCGTTGATTTCCCCGGTCAGAAGCGTTGCAAGAGCGTAGTTTTCAGTATAATGCATTTCATCATCAAAGCCCTTACCGTTTCCGACCAAACACATAAGCCGCGCAAAATCGCCCGCCTCCGTTTTCAGGCTGAACGGATTTCCGCTTGAATCCTTGTAATATGCATCCCTGTGAAGATCGATAAAAACATCAATTTCTCCAATGTATTTTTCCATCGTCTGAAGCGATCTCGTATATGCCGTTGAAAGATCCGATAGCTCATGATCGGTTGTATCGTGAATAACGGTAAACCCACGTTCCGTCAGAAGACGCGCAAGCTCTTCGCCAACTCTGACAATATTGTACTTGTTGTTTTTCGTGCGCCATGCCGAGGTTTCAATATACTCGTCCTCCGCTTTTTTCTCATATGCTTCGTGCGTATGCGTATGGTAAATTAGAATTTTCAGGTCTTTTTTCTCTTTTCCGACAATTTCCACCTTTACTTTTTCGGCTTCAACCGGCGCAAAAATGGCGGAAGCGGAGACGTTTACTGCCTCCGCTTCCCATACCGTTTCACGTATTTTATTTTCTTTTGTTGTATTCCTCTCGTCTTTAAATCCGAATGCGACGATCAGAAGTACCGTGATCAGAACCACAGCTGCAACGCCCATAAGCAAATGCGATGCGCGAACCACATGAATGCGAACCATCTATCCACATCCCTTCGGAATCATTCTCTTCATTTTATTCCGAAAAAGACGCATCTATGCTTTTTACTCGAACCGTTTCTTTTTAAGCGCGTTTGCAGCGTCCAGCATGTTTTTTGCGTGCGTTCTGCCGCTCTCGCCTTCGTCCGCACCGCCGACCATGCGCGCGATTTCGTCGATTCTGCCTTCCTCTGAAAGCTTTCGAACCGTTGAACCCGTATGCTCGCCTTCAACCGTCTTTTCAACCAGATACTGAAAATCGGAAAGCGCCGCGATCTGCGCAAGGTGTGTTACGCAAATCACCTGCCGCTTTTTCCCAAGCATGCACATTTTTTCGCCTACCGTCTGCGCCATGCGGCCTGAAATACCGGTGTCGATTTCATCGAAGATCATTGTATCCACGCCTTCGGTTTCGGCGGTAATCGCCTTGAGCGCAAGCATGATGCGTGAGATTTCACCGCCCGATGCAATCGCTGCAAGCGGACGCAAAGGTTCGCCGGGATTGGGCGAAATCATAAATTCCATCGCGTCCTGACCGTTGGCAGAAGGCTTTTCGAGCAATTCAAATTTCGCCTCAAAACGCGTTCTGCCCATTCCAAGGTCTTTAAGCTGCTCGATGACCGCGTTTTCCAGCTTCATCGCCTTGTCCTTTCGAACGGCGGAAAGCGCCTCCGCGGCCGATTTGAGCGCTTTTTTCTGCGTTTTCAGCGCTTCCTCCAGCTCCTGGCGGATATCGGAAGAAGCATTCAGCTTTTTGAGCTCTTCCCCTGCTTTTTTCCCGAATTCAATGACGTCCTTGAGCTCAGGACCGTACTTTCTTTTAAGCCTTTGGATCAGATCCAGTCTGTCCGCCACTTTTTCGGCCTCAGAGGGGTCAAATTCCATTTCTTCGGACGCATCCTGAAGTTCATACCCGATATCCGAAACGGCATAATAGGCCTCTTCAATGCGCGAATGGAGGGTCTTGTATTTTTCATCGATATCGGAAATGGCGCTCATTGCATCCATCGCGCGCTTTAAAGACTCCTGTGCGCTTATGCTTTTTCCGCCGATGTATACGCGCTCATACGCCGTTCTCAGATGACCAGACAGCTTTTCTGCATTTTCATAGATGCGGTTTTTGGAAAGAAGCGTCTCCTCCTCATCCGCTTTCAGTTTTGCCCCTAAAATCTCCTTATGCTGGAACGTGAGATTGTCGATTTTTCTTTCACGTTCAGCCTCGTCCATGTTCAGGCGGTTGAGCTCCCGATGGGTTTTTATGTACGCTTCATACGCATCCTTCACTTTTTCCTTATAGGAAGAAAGCATCTCGCCCGCATAAACATCCAAAAACGACAGGTGCTTTTCGCTGTCCATCAGCTGTTGATGTTCATGCTGTCCGTGAATGTCCACAAGCATGGATGTAAAAAGCCTGACGTTTGAAAGCGTCAGCATGGCGCCGTTGACGCGGCACACATTTTTACCGCTTCTGGATATCTCGCGCGACACTTCGGCAAGGCCGTCCTCAACATCTATGCCGAGCGAATCCAGATACTTTTCAGCATCAGGATTGTTCGAAATATCAAAAAGTGCGCGGACGCACGCTTTTTCTTCGCCCGTTCTGATCAGATCGCGGTCGGCTCTTCCGCCCAAGGCGAGATTCACGCAATCCACGACAATGGATTTACCCGCGCCGGTTTCGCCGGTAAGCACATTAAGCCCCCGGCCGAACTCGATCCGGAGGCGTTCAATGAGGGCGATATTCTGAATATTCAACTCTAACAGCATGTTTCTACCGCTCTTTTATGGTAATTTTCAGATTCTGTTTCCGATCAGCTCGCGGAATCGCGCAATAACCTCGTCCACATCCTCAATATTTTTGATGATAACCAGAATCGTGTTGTCTCCCGCAATGGTTCCGATGATTTCCGGCCATTTCAGCCCGTCGATCGCCTCGGCGGCAGACGGCGCAGAGGCAGAAAGCGTCTTTAAAACAATCAGATTGCCCGCGCCGGCAATGGACATGACGGATTCGGAGAAAATGCGGATAAAGCGGTCGTTGATGCCCTTCTCCGCTCGCTCCGCCGTGGCATAGCGATAGCCGCCGTTGTCCGAAAGCACTTTAAGAAGCCTTAACTCCTTAATGTCTCTGGACACCGTCGCCTGCGTAACGTTCACGCCGTGCTGTCTGAGTTCCTCCGCCAACTCTTCCTGCGTTTCGATGTTCTTGGATTCTATGATTTCAAGGATCATGGCGTGTCTCATCGTTTTCATCGGGGTACGCCTCCTGTTATTTCTATATTCAACGTATATCAGCCAAGAAAACCTTGGCTAAAACCGACCAAAGCCTCTTTTTATATTGTATATCAAATATGCTCCATAAAACAACATTTTAAGCGATTATTTAATAAATTTGTTATAAGCTTGGTCAATCACGTCATTAATCGTAGCATCTTCGAAAGATTGCGCGGGCGCATCGGTGTTTCTCAGAAGCAGAAGGAATTCGATATTCCCTTCAGGCCCGCGAATCGGCGAAAAATCAAGCCCTTCAATTGTCCAGCCTTTTTCCTCAACGAAATCCGTAATCATCCTGATGACGCTTTCGTGAACCTCGCGCCGTCTGACAACGCCTTTTTCGCCCACGTCTTCCTTTGCCGCTTCAAACTGCGGCTTAATGAGCGCTACAAACTGTGCGTTTTTTTCAAGCACCGAAAAAATCGACGGAAGCACCGCCTTTAAGGAGATAAACGACACGTCCGTTGCACCGAATTCGATGGGAGAAGGAAACATTTTCTTTTCAAGAAACCGCGCGTTCGTTCTTTCCATGCAGGTGACGCGCGCATCGCTTCTGAGCTTATAGTCCAGAAGATTATATCCCACGTCGATCGAAAACACATGATGCGCGCCTTCCCTTAGCATTACATCGGTAAAACCGCCCGTGGAAGCGCCGACGTCCATGCATGTTTTTCCTTTCAGGTCCAGCCTAAACGCCTCGACCGCGCGCTTGAGCTTCTTTGCGCCGCGGCTGACATATGCATCCGTTTCGCCTTTGATCGACAAAACCGCATCTTTTTTCACAGGATCGGAGGCTTTCATGATTTTGTTTGTGCCGTTGAGCACGCGCCCTTCCATAATCAGCGCGCGCGCAAGCTCAATTGTGTCCGCAAGCCCCGTTTTCACCATTTGTTCATCTGCGCGTATGGGCACTACTCCATCTCCCTCCCAAGCGCCTTGAGAGCGCGCATTTTTACGCTCTCTGCGTCCATGTGGTTGTCCTTGGTTTGCTCTGAAACCGAAGCGTGCGCAATAAACGCATCCGGCGCGCCGATCAGCTCAATTTTTCCCGAAAAGCCGCGCAATAAAAGCTTTCGCATGATTTCTTCGCCCATTCCGCCTTCGACGACGCCGTCTTCAACAACAATCACCGGCACGCCGGCAGCAGAAATATCATCCAGCATTTTTTCATCCATGGGCTTTATAAACCTTGCATTTACGACAGAAGCTGCAATTTCTCTTTCCGAAAGCATTTTTTTCGCTTCAAGCGCAATTTCGACCATTCGCCCGGAAGCAATCAGCGTGACATCGCTGCCTTCGGAAATCTTTTCCCATTCACCGATTTCAAACGTTTTTTTATTTTCGCAAGTCAAAAGCGATTTGGGATACCGGATCGCCATCGGACGATTAACCAAAGCGCTTAATTCGATCATGCGCGTAAGTTCCTGCGTATCAGCGGGGGAGGCGACAATGAGGTTCGGTATCGAACGCAAATAGGCGATATCATAGATTCCCTGATGCGTTTCGCCGTCTGCGCCGTTCAGCCCTGCGCGGTCAATCAAGAACGTCACCGGCGCATTATTCAAACAAACGTCCATCATCACCTGATCATACGCCCTTTGAAGGAATGTCGAGTACAGCGCAACATACGGCTTCATGCCGCCAAGGGCAAGCCCGGCTGCCATCGTAACTGCATGTTCTTCGGCGATTCCCACATCGAAGGTTCTTTCGGGATAGACTTTTTCAAATTTATACAAACCCGTACCCGAAAGCATCGCCGCAGATACAGCTGCAATGCGCGTATCATCCCCGGCCATATCTATGAGCTTTTCGGCTGCAATCGCGCCCGCGCTCTTTCCTGCCGCTTTTTTGGCTTCACCTGATTTTGTATCAAACGGCTGAACGCCGTGATAATGCTCCGGTTCATCCTCGGCAAGGGCGTATCCTCTGCCCTTTCGCGTAACAACATGAATCAGCACCGGCTCGTCGTACATCTTGGCGCGTTCAAATACCTTTTGCATCTCTTCGATATCATGGCCGTCAACCGGTCCAAGATACTCTATGCCCAGCGCGTCAAAGAACAGATCGTTGATCAAAATCGATTTGACGACATCCCTGACTTTGGACAGTATCCGTATAACCGGCCGGCCCATTTTCGGTATTTTTTCAAGTACGCAGCGAATGTTCTGCTTTAAATGGCGATAAGCATTGCTCTGGCGCATATTGGTCAGATGCCGGGACATCGCGCCGACGTTTGATGAAATGCTCATGGCATTGTCGTTAAGGACGATAATCATGGGCGTTTTCGTGTGTCCCGCATCGTTCAGCGCCTCATAGCACATGCCGCCCGTGAGCGCGCCGTCTCCAAGCACGCACACAATGTGATTCTCTTCATTCTTCAGCTTCTTCGCGCGCGCCATTCCCAGCGCGAGCGAAATCGAATCGGATGCATGACCTGCGCAGTTTGCATCATATTCGCTTTCTTCGATTCTGGTAAAACCGCTCAAACCGCCTTTTTTGCGGATGGTGTTCATCTGATCAAAGCGACCCGTCAGCATTTTATGCGCATAGGCCTGATGCCCCACGTCAAAGATGATCTTGTCCTTAGGCACATCAAAAACGCTGTGAAGCGCGATGGTCGTTTCAACAAAACCGAGATTTGACGCAAGATGTCCGCCGGTCTCGGAGACAATGTCCAAAAGCGCTTTGCGGATTTCCTCCGAAAGCGCATATTTTTCTTTCATTGTCAGACGTTTTACATCCGCCGGGGACTTGATCTTTTCAAGCATGTTTTAACGTATCTCCAATCAGTGATCTCTGTGCGCAACGGTTTCAGCCAGCTTTCTGAAGAAATCCGCTTCATCGCCAAATACGTCAAGCGCACGGACGGCATCGCCTAAAAGCGTCTCCACGCGCGCCTTCGCGCCCTCAAGCGTAAGCATACTGACAGCAGTCAGCTTGCCGTCGCGCGCATCCTTTCCAACCGAATGACCGAAAAGGGCGGGATCGGCGATGATGTCAAGCACATCGTCCGAAGCCTGAAACAAAAGCCCAAATGCGCGCGCATATTCCGTAACCGCTTTAAGCGCCCGTTCCTCTGCGCCCGCAAGCGCGGCGCCCGCGCGCATCGCGCCGACAAACATCGCCATGGTCTTGCCTTCGTGAATATATTTAAGCATCTCTTCCGTTCCGTCTTCTCTGCCTGCCTGATAAAGGTCGGCGCACTGACCCGCAATCATCCCCGTAACGCCTGCGCCGCGCGCAATTTCAGAAGCGGCGGTTACGCATTTTCCCATATTGTCCCTGGCGCTCAAAGCGTTTTTGAGCATGATTTCAAACGCCATATTCAAAAGGCCGTCGCCCGCCAAAATTGCCTGTCCCACGCCGAATACAACGTGGTTGGTGGGTCTGCCTCTTCGCATATCGTCATCGTCCATGCCCGGAAGATCGTCATGAATCAAAGAATACGTGTGTATCATTTCAATTGCGCAGGCATAATCAAGCGCATCCGCAGCCTCTCCTCCGAGCATCTCGCACGTCGCCAAAAGCATCGCAGGGCGCAGTCTTTTTCCGCCCGCAAGAAGGCTGTAACGCATGCTTTCAGAAAGGAGGGACGGCATTTCGCCCGGCGCAAAGGTATTTTCAGGAAGCGCCGGGATGAGCTCGGAAAGTCTTTTTTCGGTGAATTCAGCGTATTGCCTGAGCGTCTTCATTCGGAAATCTCCTCCGTAATATCCTTTTCGCCGTCTTTCATGATTTGCATGATGCGCGCTTCGCCGTCATCCAGAAGCGCAGAAAGCTCTTTGTAAAGCGCTGAGGCCTCATGGTATGCCTTGAAGGAATCTTCAAGCGCCATGTCTCCTTTTTCAAGCTGGGAAACAAGCGCCTCCAATTTCTCCATGCCCTCTTCAAACGTATATTTCATATTTTTACTCCTCGTCTTTCACGCGTTTTACATCCGCATAAACGCATGCATCCTGCATGCGGATCATGATTTCGTCTCCGTTTTGAAGCCCATCGGCGTTTTTCAGCAGCACATCATTTTTATAAACCACCGAATACCCTCTTTTAAGCACGTTTTCCGGATTCACGGCATCCAGAACCGCCATAAGGTTTTTAAGCAAAGCGCGCTTTTTTTCGGTCAATGTCAAAAATGCGCGATTCAGACGCTCTTTTTTATTTTCAAGCGTCTGCCGTTTTCCGTCAATCAGCATGCGCCCCGGCATCTCAAGATATGCGCTTTTCCCAAGCGCGGAAAGCCGCATTCGCTTTTTGGAAAGGTCGTTTCCTAGCGCGCCTTTCAAGCGGATGCCAAGCTGCAAAAGCGTCTTTTTCATTTCCGCCACATCCGCAACCGCGATCTCCGCTGCATTGGACGGCGTTGCCGCGCGCGCATCGGCGACAAAATCCGAGATGGTAAAATCAATTTCGTGTCCAACGCAGGAAATCACCGGGATGCGCGAAGCGAAGACCGCGCGCGCCACAATTTCTTCGTTAAACGCCCACAGATCCTCCATCGAGCCGCCGCCGCGCCCGAGAAGAATCACTTCGCTTCTCCCGTCTTTGTTGAGAAGCGCAACCGCGCGCGCAATTTCCTCCGCCGCGCCCGCGCCCTGTACGGCGCAGGGAGCAATCAGGATTGAAACGGATGGATCCCTCATTCTGGCTACGCGCACAATGTCCCGAAACGCCGCGCCCACAAGAGATGTAACCACACCGATGGTCTTGGGCATCACAGGCAGCGCTTTTTTAACCGAAGGATCGAAGAGACCTTCGTCTGCAAGCTTCCGCTTGAGCTTTTCGAATTTCTCAAACAGATTGCCCGTTCCGTCCTTTTCCATGGTTTCCACATACAACTGATATGTGCCGGAAACCGCATACAATCCGGCAGATGCGGTCACAACCACCTGATGTCCATCCTGCGGCTGAAAGGAAAGCGCCATTGCCTGCATGCGGAACATCGCGCATGAAACGCGTGCACTTTCATCCTTGAGCGTGAAATATAGGTGTCCGCTGACATGTCTTTTAAAGCCCGAAATCTCGCCCTTTACGCGAACCGAGCGCAGCATCGGATCGCCCGCAAGCTTCTTGCGGACGTATTCGTTGAGTTCTCCGACCGACAGCGTCCATTCAGGCATTTTGCATCTCCGCAGCAATCATCGTGTTTTTCAAAAGAAACGCAATCGTCATAGGGCCCACGCCGCCGGGAACAGGCGTAATCGGACCGCAAACCTTGACCGCAGATTCAAAATCAACGTCGCCGACAATGCTTCCGTCGTCCATGCGGTTGATGCCAACGTCGATCACGCAGGCGCCGTCCTTGAGCATGTCTCCTGTAATCGCCCTGGGCCTTCCCATAGCGCTTACAACAATATCGGCGTTTTTCAAAATATCCTTTAAATCTCTGGTCTTCGAATGACAGATCGTGACCGTGCAGTTTTCCCTAAGCAGCATCATCGCAATCGGCTTTCCGACAATATTGCTTCTTCCGATCACGACCGCATTTGCGCCGTTAAGCGTTACGCCCGCGCGCTTTAAAAGCTCAATGCAGCCTGCCGGCGTGCACGGTTCAAGCTTCGCACCCGCTCGCATAAGTTCTCCTGCGTTCATCGGGTGAAAGCCGTCCACATCTTTTTCGGGCGCAACGGCGCGAAGCACATTTTCTTCATTGATCCCCTTGGGAAGCGGAAGCTGCACAAGAATGCCGTTGATTTCAGGATCGTTATTGAGCGCACGGATTTCTCCGATCAGTTCATCTTCCGTTATGCTTTCGGGAAATCTTTTCGCCACGGAACGAATGCCGACCCAGCCGCACGCTTTTTCTTTGGACGCAACATATACTTTGCTTGCAGGATTGTCGCCGGCCAAAATCACGCACAACGCAGGTGTTTTTCCGTATTTTTCCGTAAAAATCCTTACACGCGCTTTGACATCCGAACGAACGATCCTTGCAATTTCCTTTCCGTCAATCAGCGTATGCATCCCGCAAAACCCTCCTTCATTTGTAGTTAAAAAGCATTTCTTCGCCGATCAAAGCAACGCCGCAGGCGTTGTCGCCGGACAATTCCGGCTTCGCCCAGCAAATCTTCTGCGTAACGCCCTTCTTTCGGCATCTCTCTTTTACAAGCTTTCTCAAAAGCCTGCTTGATGCAACGCCGCCGGCGAGCAGCGCCTGTTTCGCGTTTGTCCTTTCAAACGCATCCGTCAAAAGCCATGTAATTGCGCGCGCCAAATAATTATAAACCTCCGCCGCAATATCTTCCTTTGACATATCGCCCGTTTCAATCATGCGCATGGCCTGCGCCTCCGCGCCGGAAAAAGAACAATGCCCGTTTTTATGCGAAAGCGGAAACAGCGACTTTGCCTGTCCTCTGACCGCCAGTTCCTCCAGATGCGGTCCTGCCGGAAAAGTAAGCCCCAGTTTTACGCCCACCCGATCGACAAACTGACCCGCATGAAGATCGTCCGAGCCGCCGATCAATGAAATATTCCTTTTTTCATCCACGAACAGAGTTTCCGTTGTTCCGCCCGACAGGTGCATGGCGACAAACGTGCCTTCTTCGATTCCTGAATCCACCATTGCTGCGCGCACATGCCCTTTCTGGTGGCACGTTTCAAAAAACGGAACGCCCAGAATTTTTGCAACGCTCTTTCCAAGCGATACGCCCGCCAAAAACACAGGCATATAGCTCTCATCCACATCCCTCGGCCGGCTCGAAGCGCACACGGCTGCAATATCGGTTTTTCCGACTTCATTCATAAGTCCCTCGATCATTTGAGGGAGCGCATTCACATGCTGAAAAAGCCCTTCCGACTGTCTGAGCCCTCTTTCGCCTTCTTTTACATTCAGCAGCTTTCTCCAAGACGCAACGACACGCCCGTCACCCGCAAGGGCAACGGACGTGGTATAGCAGCTTGTATCAATTCCGAGAACGAGGCGTGTCATGCTTCTTCGCCTCTCATGATGCTTCCGAGAATGCCGTTGATAAACGTTCCAGCTTTGTCGGTAGAATAGGTGTTTGCAAGTTCCACGGCTTCGCTGATGGCAACGCCCTTGGGAACGGAAGCGAACAGCATTTCATACACCGCCACGCGCAGAATGGAAAGATCCACGCGGGAAATACGCTCAAGCGTCCAGCCGATCGCATATTTTTCGATTTTGGCATCGATTTCCGCCTTGTTTTCCGTCACGCCGGATACAAGACTGTCTACATAATCGGCTTCACTTTCATCAGGCTTGATTTCAAGAAGCCCGAGACGCGTATCTTCGCCGCCGTCTCCGCCAAGCTCCCATTCATAAACCAGCTGCATCGCGCGTGCGCGCGCTACCGACCTTTTCATTTATCTGTACATCCCCGTTTCCGTATGTTTATTTATTCCTGTGTCTTATCGGCAACTTCTTCTGCTTCTTCCGCCGGCGCTTCTTCGGTGTTTTCTTCAATAACAATATTCTCCGCCGGCGCTTCTTCCTTCTGATCCGCCCAGGGCATCTTCATGCCTTCGGTGTTTTCGGGAACAACGATGCCGGAGATGATCACAGCCACGCGGCTTAACTTGATTCCGTTAACAGCTTCAAGCTGCTCGCGGATGTTTGCCTGTATATCAGAAACCAAAGACGCAATATTGGCGTTCACGTGAACCGACATAGTGACCGTCACGTCAAGCGCTCCGTTTGCGTACTGCGTGGAAATGGTGCGTTCCTTCACACCTTCAGGATTTCCAACAATGGATTCAACATACTGATCCAGCGTCTCATGCCTGATCAGAACCACATCGTCCTTCGTTCCCTGCAAAGTCACCATGCGCGCTTTATAAATCTTTTCCTCGAAATTGGCAAGATAGAATGTATATGCGCACAGCCCTGCCAGCGCAAAAAGAACGATAATCAAAAGGAGCAAAAGTACAACAGACGCGGATGCAGCTTTGTCAAAAAGGCTGAATACGCGAACGCCGAAAGTTTCAAGAAGCGTTAAAAGAATGCCGACCATGCCCAGCGCAGACACGCTCATTACAGATATGCGTTTTAAGTGCTTCATATTCATACGCTCTCCCTTCTTTCCTGCGTGTTATTGATCCTGATTCGTCTCTTCCGCCTTTTTGTTCTCCTCAATTTCATCCTCGACATCTTCAAGCTCGAGCACGAATTCATCGTCGTCTTTTTCTTCGGACTTCTTTTCCTCGGCCTGTTCAATGGCCTTGGATACCGGCGCCTGATTCTCAAGCAGCTTTCTCTGCGACATTTCAAGCTCGGCCACCGCGCGGTTTTCTCTTTCAAAGCTTACGCCCTGGACATGAACGTCAACACTCTTTACGTTCATGCCGGTCATGGTCTCAATAGCCTTTTTGACATTCTCCTGAATGTCGCTTGCAACCTCGGGTACGGGGAAGCCGTATTCGACGATGATTGTAACATTGACGGTAACGTCGTTTCCAGCCACATCCACCTTGATGCCGCGTGTGAGGTTTTTTGAATTGCTCTGCGCTTTGCGCGCAAACATATCTACAAAGCTGCCGCTGCCGCCGACCGTATTGGCAACGCCCTCTACTTCCGTCACAGCCAGTCCGGCAATGGTTGCCAAAACGTCGGATACGAAATAAACCGTGCCGTTGGAAGTTGCATCAAGCCTTACATCGGACATGTTGTTCTCAGCCATAAGTGATCCTCCTTGAAAAAGCGGTAATCGCGTATGGGGTACAAACATCCCCCACTATATTACTGATTATATCAGACTTTTATCCAAAACGCAAACAGTTTATGCGTAAAATCCATAGTTCATTCCTAAACCCCGATAATTTTTACGTTTCCCGCGGTCTGTCCGGTCTGCCGAAGCACAAGATCCAGAATAAATGCGCATTCGTTTTTATCGTTCGCCTTGTCCTTTAAAACAACATTGACGCTTGAAGAATGAACCGAAACCACCGCGTCCTCATGTCCGCGCATTTTTAAAATCCCCTCAATCGTCATTTCCGCTTCCATACGCTGCGCCATTTCATTCAGCATCCTCGCCGCCTCCATGCGCGTTTCCTCATTCACGCTTAAATCGTTCATAAGCGCAGTCAGCTGAACCGTCTCAAGCTCGCGAACGCGCGTGCGTTCCAGTCTGAATTCTTCAAACACGTCCGCCCCTGCGCTTGCAGGCACAACTTTTTCTTCAAACGCCGTCGGCGAAAAATTGGCCGCCCACGAAAAAAACATGGCGGATAAAACCACCGCTGCCGACAACGCAAGCCCGATACCTTCCGCGCACTTTTCCCACTTCATTTTCCTGTCTCCTCCATCGCCATCACATGAATCCGTTCATTGGAAATATTCAAAAGCGCCCGCGCCGCATCCTGAACGCGAAGCCTGACCGCAATATCCTTTGCGCCCTCGCACACAATCAAAACGCCCTTGATCTCCTCGTTCTCCTCATTGATCATCACATATGTTTCGCCCGCGCCCGTAACTTTCTCCATAACGCGTTCCATCCTGATCTCCATATCCGTCTTTACATTTCCCTCCTCCCGTCTTGTCCATACGAAAAGAAGGCATAAAAGCAAAACAGCGCCAATCAGCGCCCATCCGCCCGCCCCCGATTGAAGCCATCGATTTTCCTTTTTCCCAGCGCCTGCCATTTCGCCACCCACTATAAAAAATTCAAAAGTGCATCGCGGACAAATGCCGCGATCAGCTTAATGCCCATAAGCCCCAGAACCATCCTGACCCCGTCGCGCGCATTTCCTTCCGGCAAAATTGCATTCAAAACGCCGCCTACAAGCATGAGACACAAAAACGCGCGCAACCAAATCATTTCCTTTCTAAAAAAGCGCCCTTCTTCCGATTCCAACAGAAACGCCCACATACATAATCGCCATACACAAAGAGGCCAAAATCAAGGAAAACAGAAGTGAAAAAATCCCCGAAAAACCGTCAATCAAGCTTGCCGTCTCCCGGTCCGAGGCGCACTCCATCAGCGCCGAAAGTATTTTAAGTCCCCACATCGCAAGAAATATATCCATCGCAGGAAACAAACACGCGCTTACAAGCGCAACCATTCCAGTTACGCCGGCTGCGCTTTTCACAAGCTGAGCGCTGCCCGTGATTGATTCCATCTTTCCGGCAATATCGCTTCCGACAATCGGAATCAAACTGTCGGCCGCAAACTTGAGTCCCTTCACAAGCGCGCCGTCATACGCACCCGCAATCGATCCGCCCGTTGACATGAAAAACAGAAATACGCCCATAACGGCGCCGATCAGCCATTTGAATAACGACTTAACCGCATCCATCATCCTTCCGACAGGCATGTCGGAAACAGAAGATGCCAGATGCATTATGTATAAAGCCTCAACAATCCTGAGCGCTCCTTTTTGAAAATACGCCGAAAGCGAACCTGACACAAACGCGCCCAGCGGAGTAATAAAAGCAGACGTATGCGCATCCCCCGTAAAGGCAATCACCGACACAAGCATCGGAGTCAGCGTATCAACGAGCGACAGAATCCTTGAAATCGCCGTCTTTGCGGATGAAAAAAAGACGCGCACCTGAGAATGCATCGAAAGCGCGACAATCAAATGAATCGCCGTCACCGCGCCTTTTCCACTTCTTCCCTCCGGCAATAATCTTTTAAAAAACGCTGTCAGAAGCATGAAAAAAGCAGCCTTCGTCAAAAACTTTGAAACTGCCTGCACACGCGAACGCGCCGCATCCGTCAGCGCATCCGTGATTTTTTCGGGCGAAAAGCTTATGTTCTGCGTTAGTATCGCAGAAAACATCTCTTTAAGCCCAACCGGGACGTCCGCATCCGTCAAAATCGCTTCCATTTCGGAAAAGCTTTCCGCTTGTCCCCCTTCCGCCTGCGCAGGCAAAAACAAAAAACACATGAAAACTGCGAAGAAAAATACTTTCCTCATGCGCCCAGCCTCATGATTTCATCAAGCACCTGCATAATCAAGGGCGCAGTCAACGCCATAAGCGTTAGCCTGACCGCAATATCCACCCGCTGCGCAAGTCCGCCTTCGCCCGCATCCTTGCAAAGCTGCGCACCGTATTCGCCCGCAATCGCAATACCGGATGCTTTGACAATCAAAACGACGTCCTCATCTTTAACCTCCGCTAGCAAAAGCGCCTTTTTTACCGCATTCACAATTTCTCCAAGTTCGTTAATGGATAAAACGCACGCAAAAACGCCCGCCGCCAATGCGACGGTCAGCGCAATTTCAGGACGGGATGAGCGCAAAAACAAGCACAAAACCGCAACCGCCACGCACATGACGGCAATTTTAATTGCCATATTGCCTCAGTAAAGCGAGAACATCTGCCGGACAGAAGAAAAAAAGTCCGACATCAGCCCGACCACATACATAACAACAACAATCAGCCCCGCCAGCGTCGCAAGCGTTGCGATATCCTCGCGCCCGGCGTTTTTGAGAAGCTGATTGACAAGCGTTAACATAATTCCGAAAGCAGCAATGCGAAACACGAGATCCACGTCCATTTTCCAATCCTCCTACACAAGGAAAATTACCGCGCAAAGCCCCGTCAGCGCGCCGAGCGCCGTATACAGTTTGATTTTTTCCTTTCCTTCTTTTCGCCTTTTTTCTTCAATGGCTTTAAGGTCATTGAGCGCGCGCTCGTATTCCTTTTCCTGCTCCATCCGTCCAAGGTTTTCAAGCGAAGCAAACAGCATTGAAACAAGTTCGTTTTCCTCTCCGAGCGCTTCTCCTGCGCCCCCGGCCTTTTGCCACGCGCCTTCAAGCGACATGTTTTTGTCCTCCTTCATGAGCCTCTGCATCTTTGAAAAAACCGCTTCCCCAAGATTCACAAGCGCCTCTGTGGCATTCATGCGCTTTTCAATCGTTCGATTCCTGAGCTTTTTTATGTCCTCCTGTAGACGCCTGAGCGTATCGGCAAGAAGGATATTTCGAAATGCCGCCGACCTTCCCGCATAGGCAAAAAGCGCAACTATAACCCCTCCGATGATGATTTCAAGCGCCATTTTCCCTCCGAAAACACATAAATTCCTTTAATATTTCCGATTTGATCGCCAAGCACGCATGCATTTTTCAATATGCCGGACGTCATGATGCTTCCGATCATTTCTCTTTCAAGCGCATCCGTTACCGACGATGCATGCGCGCTTGCCAATATGCCTATGCCCATCCGCGCAGCCTCCGAAATCGCCCACGCATCCTCCCGTGAACCGATTTCATCAACAACAATCACATGAGGGGCCATGCTGCGCGCAAGCATTACAATCGCCCTTGCCTTCGCAATGCCCTCGCATACGTCCGTTCTGCTGCCCGCATCCAGCTGGCTTATCCCGTTTCTCATTGCGGCGATTTCGCCCCTTTCATCGACAACGGAAATTTCCTTTCCCGCATCCGAAAGAAAGCGGCAGGCGTCCCTGAGATACGTGGTTTTGCCCATGCCGGGTGGCGAAAGGAAAATGGTATTTACAGCGCAGCCATTTTTCAAAAGAAACGGGCGCAGACGCTCGATGCATCCCTTCGCTTCCCGCGCGATTCGAATCAGAAGGCTGGAAGGCGCAACCATGCGCGTTTTTTCATAATCCATTGAAAACCTTCCCGAAACGCCCACGCGCACGCCGTAGGGCAGCGAAAAATATCCCTGACCCAGCTCGTCCTCCCAAGCATAGATCGAATGATCCAGCATGCGCGAAATAAGCGACAATATTTCGCTCGCCGCAACGGTTCCTCCGATTTCCGCTTCGCCGCCAATCCAGATCACTTTCGTTCTGCGCCCCGTCCGAACGCGGATCTCGGTCGGCTTATGCAAAGAAAGCGCTTCCATCTCCTTTTGATTGCACCCGGGAAAATATCCGATAACCCTTTCAAATGCATCCATCTTTATCATTTCCTACGAAAAAACCGCTTTTACTGAATGATATGTTCAGTAAAAGCGGTGCATTCCCGACAGGTTTGATTTTTCAGATTTTTCCGTCTCTTTTAAGTTTATCCATAAGATCGCATCTGAGCTCTGAGCACATTTTCCGGATTCTCTCTTCCTTTCCGGAAATATCGTTTATCAGTTGTCTTTCACTTTCTACGGCAAGATCGTACATCTCTTTGGTTATATCGCCGGATTTGAGAAGCCTGATCAGTTCGTGTCTGTCAAGCTTCACCATCTCTCCGCCCGGACGCATCACGACGTCCAGAATCATGTCGTAAAACCATGCGCCGTCCGCGTCGTCCAGATGATTTTCATAAGTGATATCAAAATAATACTGAAAAAGCTCGCCCTTTTCATCAAACATCACCGTTGCCCAGAAATGTTCGTTTTCCGGCGCAAGCTGAAGCCACGTATAGCCCCCGCCCGTAATCTGCAAACGTTTCCCGAACGATTTTACGAAAAACGGCTCGTCCACCCGTTTCATATACAAAAGCCCGACGCGAGCGCGTCCCCACGGAAGGAGCGCGATTTTGCTTGCGCTTACTTTCTCTTCTATGCCCCGCCATTCATCCCGAAGCATGGTCTTTTTCTTAAATATCATCTGTTTTTCCTTCCAGATACCAGTCGCGAAACGCTTTAAGCGCCGTCGGCATGGCGAGATCCGCAATTCCCTTCCGATCCTCAAACGCGCTTGCTCCGGGCGCGCGCACGCATTTGAACAGATAGCCCGTCATGTGCCATTCAAGATGGGTAAAAACGTGTTTTGCC
>JAZSFI010000311.1:0-1820 GCA_045532135.1 Clostridia bacterium
TTGTAGTAGCGTATGTAGTAGTGTATGTAGTAGCACATTTCAAGACGCTTTAACACGCTTTAAAAACAACAATATGCACAAAAAATGCACGAAATACCGCCTGTATTTCGTGCATTTTGATCGAGGTGACAGGATTTGAACCTGCGACCTTTTGGTCCCGAACCAAACGCGCTACCAAACTGCGCTACACCTCGTTGAGGATTCAGCCAATGAGGGGACTCGAACCCCTGACCTGCGGTTTACGAAACCGCTGCTCTACCGACTGAGCTACATTGGCATCGCTCACGAGTATAGATTATACCACGAATGGATGGGAGTTGTCTATAGCATTTTAAAAATTAACAGATTCTTCTGATCTTCCGGCGCAATTTTATTCTATGACGACGACTGTACTTTGATTCGTACTTGGAAATCTGATGAAGACGGTGGAATGTTTCTTATCAAAGGAATAGTCTATGTTTTTGATATCCCCTTCTTCGTCAACTGCCTTTATTTTCTTTAAATCCCCATCCAGTTTAAGGCGCATAAGAACGTCAATTCCCATAGCGGCTTTCAGCGTTATCTCATATCCTTTTTTCTCGCGTACGAACTTATCAATTCTTGCTGTAGTCGCAATGATTCTCTCTTTCTCGTTTTTAATTTTGTCAAGATCAAAAAGAATGGATACTTCGCCCGGGCGTATACATTTTTCCTCCACACAGGAAAACTGATCATTCAGCATATCGATAAAGTTTCCTTTTAAAATAAGCGGATCTTTGCTCTTGCATTCTTCCATGCATGTGGCGATCTTATAAGGGCCTCTGTTCATGATAAAATGATTTCTTTTTGTATAGCCCGGTTGGGTTTCATCCAGAATCACACGAAGCCAGCTGTCGGTCAGAGTTTCAGAAAGCGAAAGTCTGGCAGGCGATGTTTTGAAAATGATTACCTTTCCTTCCCCCGCTTTGTGAATTCCATTCTGCTCGGCCACATTCAAAATCTCAAAAAGATGCCTGGACGGATCCTTGTAATTCATTTCGCCCGTATTCCACCACGCCTGTACCCTGTGATACGGACTTTTTCCATCACCTGTGTAGATCAGCGTTCCTCCACGTCTGACCCAATCGGCAATTTTACAATGATCCGCCGCGCTTTGCGGTTTCATCCATTCATAGCTTAAAAGAATGCATTTGTAGTCAGCAAGACAACCGTCATATCGCGAAAGATTTTCAAACTGAATGGGACGAACCGGAATTCCTGCTTTAATCAGCGGAAGCGCCATTGAGAAAAAATGCGGAAAGGGCCCGGAAGTTACATAGTCGTTGTAATATGCTTCTTCCTTTTCAATTTGCGAAAACAGTTCTTCTTCCTCATTGAACGCATCAAGTCCTGCGCGTTTTTTGGAAATAACCGAAATAAATCTTTCATTCATTTTTCGAACGCCGCCCTCTGAATGCAGGACACTGTCCGGATAAGTTCTTTCATATAGAGCGCTGTCCGCCATAAAGATTGCGAATCCTGGATCAGGCGTTTCAAAACCGGTGTCAGCAGAATCCATATTTCCCAGCATCTGAAAAATCGCAGCCAGACGGTTTGCGTAGGTGCTGGGAATCGGTTTTGCGCCTTCAAGGTCTTCTTCGCCGCGGATGCCGCTTCTGACTGCCTTCTTTTTCGGATATACGCCTTTAAATACTCTCGTGGGCCAAGGCGAAACTTCAAAGTTTTTAACCATCGGATGCATAAGCGAGGCCGCCACGGTTTTCAGATAATTCTTTTCAAAGTTCTCCCACGTGTATTCGGGATTATCCTCAATCGGATCGTGAAGAAACCACATTCTTCTT
>JAZSFI010000001.1:0-2069 GCA_045532135.1 Clostridia bacterium
AAACCTTCTTGGTAAAGAAAGCCCCTATGCATCAAATGATTTTCTTGATAAATCCAAAGTAGAATTTCTGTTGTCCGATCTTCGGCATCTTTCGGATAAACCAGTTTCCGTTCATTAGAAAGGAGATACGCTCTTTATGAACTTATCAGATTCCAAAAAGAAAACCGGCTATCTTGTGCAGCTTCACCTACACACTTCCGACACCAGCCGCTGCGGCCGCGACTCGGGGTACGATATTGCAAAAGCCTGCAAGGAAGCCGGATATCACCTTATTGCCATTACCGATCATTTCTTCAACGCAAATATCGGCTGCGAACGAGAGCTTCCATGGAACGAAAAAGTAGAATACCTTTTAAGAGGGTATCGTTCCGCAAAAAAAGCCGGAGACGAAATTGGTCTCAAGGTAATCTTCGGCTGGGAAACCTTTCAGCTTGGTCGTGAGCTTCTTACATACGGGCTTGACGAAATCTTTCTTCTCGCCCATCCTGATCTTGACAAACTGCCTTATTATGAGTACATTAAAACCGTATCTGAAGCAGGCGGAAAAATCATCCATGCACATCCATACCGCCAGGCGCCGTACATTCCTGATTTTAAACCCGATCCCGCATCTGTTGAAGCGTATGAAGTGTACAACGCGGGAAACCGTGAAGAAGAATGGAACGAAAAAGCGCTTAAAGAGGCGAAAGAGAATCATCTTTTGTGCTTTGCCGGAAGCGACGCGCACGCCTGCGGGAGCGTTTTAAAAGGAGCAATGCTTTTTAAAAATCCCGTTGATAATATCCATGAGATCTTTTCCGAAGCGAAAAAAGGAAACTGCGAAATCATCAAAAGCTTGATTGATTGAGAAAGGAGAATTGTTTTATGCACAAAACCGTAAATGACATTCTTGCAATGATCAAAGAAAACAGCATCAAAATGATTGACTTTAAGATGGTTGACATCAACGGTCAGTATCGCCATGTCACGATTCCCGCGCAAAATTTTTCGGAAGACACCCTCAAAAGCGGCATCGGCTTTGACGCTTCCAATTACGGTTATGCCGTTGTTGAAAAAAGCGATATGGTTTTCATACCCGATCCTGATACCGCCGTCATCGATCCCTTCTGTGCTATTCCGACGCTTTCCATGACGGGAAACGCGATGATCATCGATTCACCCGAAAACAAGCCGCTTTCCCAGTATCCGAGAAATATCGTTTTAGCCGCAGAAAAATACATGCAGGATATGGGCATTGCCGATACCATGATGATTCTGCCCGAATTCGAATTCTATCTCTTTGATCAGGTCGGTTGGGAAGTTCAGCCGAATTCCGTCGGCTATTCCATTGATGCAAATCAGTCCTACTTCAACAGTGCAACTGAAGGAAGCGGCGTAATTGTTCCCAAGCAAAAAGCCTATCACATCGCAAAGCCCTTTGACGTTGCCTATGAAATGCGAAGCGAAATGTGCATGCATATGAACGACGCAGGCATTGAAATCAACTATCACCATCCTGAGGTTGCCGCTTCCGGTCAGTTTGAAATTGAACCTCAGCTCGGTAAAATGAGCAAAATGGCCGACGCAACCATGATGATCAAATACATCATCAGAAACACAGCCCTCAAATACGGAAAAACCGCAACCTTTATGCCCAAGCCGATTTACGGTGAGGCAGGCAGCGGTATGCACGTTCATATGCAGCTTTTTAAAGACGGTCAGCCGCTCTTCTCGGATGATAACGGATACGCGCATCTTTCTGAAACCGCGCATTATTTCATGGGCGGACTTTTAAAACACATTGGCTCTCTTTGCGCAATTACAAATCCTTCCACGAACTCCTTTAAACAAGTCGGATCGTAGCCATGTCGTTCTGTGAGCCAAGGAGTTGGTTTTCCTAATTGTCTTCCTAAGACCGCTTGGCCTCCGACTTCGCATCTTTCCGAAACCGCGCATTATTTCATGGGCGGACTTTTAAAACACATTGGCTCTCTTTGCGCAATTACAAATCCTTCCACGAACTCCTTTAGACGCCTCGTGCCCGGCTTTGAAGCGCCCGTAACCGTCGGATACGCCACGTCCAACAGAAG
>JAZSFI010000161.1:0-5926 GCA_045532135.1 Clostridia bacterium
CGCTTGAGGGCATGGCCCGCCAGCCCGAGGCTGCAGGTGATCTGAGAACCACCATGATCATGGGCTGCGCTATCACCGAGACAACCGGTATTTATTCTCTGCTTATCGCTTTCCTCATTCTCTTTACGCTGTAAGGATTTATTGTTCCTTAACGCATCATCGAGAGGAGAGAAAAAAGTGTTTGAAAGCTTTATCGGCATCGATTTCTGGACGGCGTTTTTTATTCTTTTAAACACGCTGGCCATTTTCCTGGTGGCGAAAAAATATCTGATTGGGCCTGTTCGGGTGATTATTGAAACGCGCCAGAAGGAAATCGACGACATGTATGAAAATGCCTCAGCCGCCAAGGAAGAAGCCGTGGCGATGAAGGAAGAATATATTAAGAAGCTGAACGACGCCCAGGCGACCTCGGATAAAATTGTCAAGGAAGCCGTTGCGCGCGGTCAGAAGCGCGAGGAAGAAATCGTTCAGAAGGCGACTTCGGAAGCCAATCAGATTCTTCAGAAGGCGCAGGATGACATTCGTCTCGAAAAGAAGAAGGCCATCAACGAAGCCAAGGACGAGATTTCCGATATGGCGCTCGCCATTGCGGGAAAGGTTGTCGGCCGTCAGCTGAATCCGGAGGATCAGGCGGAAATGATTGATCGCTTCATTGATGAATTGGGTGATAACAAATGACCCATGCAGCAAAAGTTTATGCCGAAGCGCTGTACGCTCTTGCAAAGGACGAGGCGCTGGGCACCATCATTTACGAAGAAATCAAAACGCTCGACAGGGCGTTTGAAGCCGAAAAAGATTTTTTGAGGCTTTTGTCTACGCCGAATCTTTCCATCGAGGAAAGACTTTCGATCATCGACAGAAGCTTCAGAGGCAAAGTTCACGCCTATACGCTTAATTTTTTGAAGATTCTTACGGAAAAAGGCTATATCTTTAAGTTCCACGAATGCGCCGGAGCCTATCGCGATTTGTACAACGAGGATAACGGCATTCTGCCCGTTAAGGTTGTTACGGCTGAGCCGCTTGACGATAAACAGGCGCTCAGGCTCAAGGTTCGCCTGAGCACGATCACGGGAAAGGATGTCGAGCTGATTGGGCAGGTTGACCCTGCCTGTCTTGGCGGAATCCGCCTTGATTACGACGGCAAGCGTGTGGAGGACACCGTTGCCGGCCGCCTGGAGGCGGTTCGCAAGACCCTCAAAAATACCGTACTCTGATTGGAGAAAGCAGGGGATAGTATGGAATTAAGACCTGAAGAGATTACTAAAATCATAAAAGAACAGATCAAAAACTACGAAAATAAACTGGAAACCAGCGAAACCGGCGTTGTCATTTTGGTTGGCGACGGCATTGCGCGCGCTTCCGGCCTTGACAAATGCATGGCGGGCGAACTGATCGAATTTCCGAACGGTTCTTACGGCATGGCGCAGAATCTCGAAGAAAACACGGTTTCCATCGTTATTCTCGGTACCGACAACGGCATCAAGGAAGGCGATATCGTAAAACGCACCGGCCGCGTCGTATCCGTTCCTGTAGGCGAAGCGCTCATCGGCCGCGTTGTCAATGCACTCGGCGAGCCCATCGACGGAAAAGGCCCTGTTGCGGCCGTCCGTTTTGACCCCATTGAGCAGCCCGCGCCCGGTATCATCGACAGAAAGCACGTCGATACGCCCCTTCAGACCGGCATCAAGGCCATCGACTCCATGATTCCGATTGGAAGAGGTCAGCGCGAACTCATCATCGGCGACCGTCAGACCGGCAAAACCACCATTGCAACCGATACGATTCTCAATCAGAAGGGCAAGGATGTTCTTTGCATTTACGTCGCCATCGGTCAGAAAAGATCCACCGTTGCACAGGTTGTAAAGACGCTTGAAGACGGCGGCGCGATGGATTATACCATCGTTGTTTCTGCGACGGCTTCCGAGCTTGCGCCCATGCAGTACATCGCGCCCTACTCCGGCTGCACGATGGGCGAATACTTCATGAACAAGGGAAAAGACGTACTAGTGATCTACGACGATCTTTCCAAGCATGCCGTGGCTTACCGCGCCATCTCCCTGCTCATCCGCCGTCCTCCGGGACGCGAGGCCTATCCGGGCGACGTATTCTATCTGCATTCCCGTCTGCTTGAGCGCGCTGCGCGTCTTTCAGAAGCCAAGGGCGGCGGAAGCCTTACCGCCCTTCCCATCATCGAGACGCAGGCGGGCGATGTTTCCGCCTACATCCCGACCAACGTTATTTCCATTACCGACGGCCAGATTTTCCTGGAGAGCGAACTTTTCAACTCCGGCATCATGCCCGCCGTTAACCCCGGCATCTCGGTATCCCGCGTAGGCGGCGACGCACAGATCAAGGCCATGAAGAAGGTTGCGGGAAGCTTGAAGCTTCTTTATTCCCAGTACCGTGAGCTTCAGTCCTTCGCTCAGTTTGGTTCTGACCTTGACGCGGACACCAAAGCGAGACTTGCTTTGGGTTCCAGAATTGTCGGCGTATTAAAGCAGAAGAACGAATCTCCCGTTGAAGTTGCCCATCAGGTGTGCATCATTTATGCCGTTGTAAACGGATATCTGAACGACGTCGAGCTTGACAAGCTCCCCGAGTTTGAAAAGCGCCTGTATGAATATATGGACGTTTCCGGATACGACGTTCTGACTGCGATCCGCTCGACGGGAAAGCTCGAAAAGGAAACCGAGGAAGGCCTCAAAAATGCGCTTACTGCCGTTAAGGCCGAGTTCACCCAGGTGACCGAATAAGGAGGCAGCGACATGGCTGGCGTTTCCACAAAGGAGATCAAAAACCGAATCCGAAGCATGGAAAGTACCAAGCAGATCACCAAGGCCATGGAAATGGTCGCTGCATCCAAGCTTCGGCGCGCTCAAGCGCAGGTTGACTCCGCCCGTCCTTATTTCAGAATTCTTTCAAGCGTACTCAGCGACATTGTCAAAACCAATACGGATTTTGAATCGCCCTATCTTACGTATCCGAAAACCGGAAAGAAGCTGTTTATCGTGATCGCGGGCGACCGCGGTCTTGCCGGCGGATACAACTCCAATATCTTAAAGATGGTGTTTCAGGAGATGGCGAAGGAAGAATCGGTGGTTCTTCCCATCGGCAAAAAGGCTGTGGACTTCTTTAAAGCGAGAAAGGCCGATATTGTTTCGGACGCTTATAACGTAGCCGAAGACGTGGCTGTCGGCGATTGCTTTACGATTGCCAAGAACATTGCCAAATCGTTCAAAGCCGGGGCGTATTCGTCCGTATCGGTTGCCTATACCAACTTTGTTTCCGTGCTTTCCCAGACGCCCGACATGAAGCCGCTTTTGCCGCTTGTGCCTGAGGAAGATGGGGAAGAGGTCAAAAAGAGCGTGATTCCCTATGAAGGCGGAAGCGTAGAAGTGTTTGACGCAATCGTTCCCGAGTATCTGGGCGGCATCCTTTATGGCGCGCTGTGCGAAAGCCGCGCCGCTGAGCAGGCCGCGCGCAGAACCGCCATGGATTCGGCGACATCCAATGCCGAGGAAATGATCGCGGATCTGAGTCTGAAGTTCAACCGCGCGCGTCAGGCTGCCATTACGCAGGAGATTACTGAAATTGTTGCGGGTGCATAAGTTACCAAGCAAAAGGAGTTGAGGCCATATGGCTAAGAATATTGGAACCGTGATTCAGGTTGTCGGCCCGGTTCTGGACATTCGCTTTCAGGACGACTGCCTCCCGGATCTTTTAAGCGCCATTGAAATTCAAAACGGCGACAAGAAGATCGTTGCCGAGGTTGCCCAACACATCGGCGACAACGTGGTGCGCTGCATCGCCATGAGTTCGACGGACGGACTTCAAAGAGGCGTTGAGGCCGTTGATACGGGCGCGTCCATTTCCGTACCTGTCGGCGAGGAATGCTTAGGCCGCGTATTTAACCTCTTGGGTGAAACCATCGACGAACAGGGTCAGGTTGCTGACACTGTTGAGCGCTGGCCCATCCATCGTCCCGCGCCTTCTTATGAGGATCAGGAAGCGGCGACGGAGATTCTTGAAACCGGAATCAAGGTTGTCGACCTCATTTGCCCCTATGCCAAGGGCGGCAAAATCGGTCTGTTCGACGGCGCAGGCGTAGGCAAAACCGTTCTGATTATGGAACTGATCAACAACGTTGCCAAAGCCCACGGCGGCATTTCCGTATTCACCGGCGTCGGCGAGCGCACAAGAGAAGGCAACGACCTTTACAATGAAATGATCGAGTCCGGCGTTATCAACAAAACCGCCATGGTCTACGGTCAGATGAACGAACCGCCGGGAGCCCGTATGCGCGTAGGCCTTTCGGGACTTACGATGGCGGAGTATTTCCGCGATGTCAAGCATCAGGACGTGCTTCTGTTTATCGACAACATTTTCCGTTTCACGCAGGCCGGTTCCGAGGTATCGGCGCTTCTGGGCCGCATGCCCTCCGCTGTAGGCTATCAGCCCACCCTCGCCACCGAAATGGGCGCGCTGCAGGAGCGCATCACCTCCACCAAGAACGGCTCCATCACTTCCGTTCAGGCGGTTTATGTTCCTGCCGACGACTATACTGACCCCGCGCCTGCCACAACCTTTGCGCACCTTGACGCCACCACCGCACTCGACCGCGGCATCGCGTCTCTGGGTATCTATCCGGCGGTTGATCCGCTTTCCTCCTCTTCCCGCATCCTGACGCCCGAAATCATCGGTCAGGAGCACTATGAAACCGCCCGCGCGGTTCAGAGAATCCTGCAAAGATACAAGGAGCTTCAGGACATTATCGCCATCATGGGTATGGACGAATTAAGCGACGAGGACAAACTGCTCGTTGCCCGCGCCCGCAAGGTTCAGCGCTTTTTGTCCCAGCCCTTCTCCGTTGCCGAGCAGTTTACCGGCTATATCGGAAAATATGTTCCGCTCAAGGAAACCATCCGCGGCTTCAAAGAGATTATCGAAGGCAAGCATGACGAAATCCCCGAGTCCTATTTCCTGTATGCCGGCGGAATCGATGACGTCGTAGAAAAGTTCCGGGGCGGTGAGGGCGCATGACACCCTTCAAACTCAAAATCGTAACGCCGGACGGTTTAAAATATGACGGCATGGCCGAAATGGTTGTGGCGAGAACCACGACTGGCGAAATCGGCGTCATGGCCAAGCATATGAACTGTGTTGCGCCTCTGGGTATGGGCCGTGCGCTCATTACAGTGGAGGGAAAGCAGAGGCAGGCAGCCTGCATCGGCGGCATTCTTTCCGTGATCGGCGGCGAGGTCAACCTCGTGCCCACCACCTTTGAATGGGCGGAGGAGATCGATGTTCCGCGCGCTGAAAGAGCCATGACCGAGTCAAAGGAGATCATTCAAAAGAAGGACGCTTCTCAGATGGAGCTGAAAATGGCCGAAGCAAGGCTTAAAAGAGCGCTTGTCAGACTTGGTGTTGCACAGGATAAATAAATACAAGGAAAAACCTGCGCTTGTTTGTCTTTGCGCAGGTTTTTCCAAATCGGAGGAAATAATATGATTTTAAAAGGCGCTGTGATTAATTTTCTTGGCGACAGCATCACGCAGGGCGTTGGCGCATCAGCCATCGAAAACCGCTTTACTGATGTCCTAGAAAGGGAATTTGAACTCAAAAAGGCCAACAACTATGGCATATCCGGCGCGCGCATCGCACGCCAGAAGGTGATGGCGGGCGTGCCCAGCGACAGAGACTATTGCATGCGCCTCTGGGAGATGGATGAAAACGCCGACGCCGTTGTGGTATTCGGCGGAACCAACGACTTTGGTCACGGTCAGGCGCCCATCGGAACGCCCGAAGACCGCACGCCTGAAACCTTTTACGGCGCGTGCCATTATATGATGAACGGTCTTCTCGAAAGATTCTGCGGAAAACCGGTTCTGATTCTCACGCCCCTTCACAGACTGGACGAGGACAATCC
>JAZSFI010000580.1:0-7982 GCA_045532135.1 Clostridia bacterium
ATAAATAGTAAATAAGAGCTGCTTTGCATTGCCTGATAAAAATGGAGAGGAAGCCCGCTTCCTCTCCATTCATTGTTTTGGGCATTCATTCGGGATCCGGGCTGTCTTATGAGACAGCCTTTTTTACCTGTATTCAATTTCAAGCCTTGAAATCAAATCTTCCAGTATAAATCTTGCGTCCACCTTCGTGCACACGCGGATGATCGGGCGGCCTTCGGCAAACCGCCATGTGGTGTCGGGATTGAAAATCGGGGCCTGTGTATATTGGTATGTGGCGATGTTTTCGTCCAGCGCGATTCCGACGGCCGGGTTGTCGCCCAGCGTCCAGCTTTCGCCCGGCGTCCATTTGGCCCACGGCTGCAGGTTGTAGGAAACCATGTTTTCAAAAAGATATTTTCCGATCTTTCCGAGGGGATAAATGCGCCTTTGGATTTCGGCAAGCGAAATGCGCACCGAGCCGTATGCGTTGTTTGGAACCAGCGTCAGGTCCGCGCCGCAGCCGATGATGAAGTTGGCTGCATCGATATCGTTTCCGGAATTGAATTCGCGTATGTTTTTATCGTCGTTTCCGATTTCCTGACCGCCGATCCAGATGATTTTCATCTTGTGTTTGATGTGCGGGCATTCAAGAACCGCGCGGGCGACGTTTGTGATTGCGCCGAGGCACAAAACGTATAAAGGATGCTCGTCCTCCCGCATGGCTTCCCGGATCAGAAATTGCGCCGCGGGGGAAAGCTCGCGCGTGCGCACATCCCTAAGCGCGCCGTCCTCGCCCTCAAATACAGGCGCGGTTTTGTTCATGAGCGAAAGGATTTTTTGAATTTCGTCATAGCTTCTTTTCATCGAGCCGACGGAGGCAAAATGCGTGGCAAAGATGCCCTTCACGATGAATTTTTGAATCATCAGAGCCTGCGCAATCGCAAACGGATCGTCCGCCTCGCACGCCGCATCGGTGTCGATGATTACGCGTATTTTTTTGTCGTCCGGGATTTCGTAAAGATAGCCCATTTCGCATCCTCCGCTTGATGGTTTGTCAGTCGTTTAGCTTTTTCAGATACTCGATTCTCGCGCCCGGCGGATTGTCGCCGTGTTCGGGGTCGGTGGAATACTGCTCAAGCAGCGCGCAGGGAAAGTTTTCGCATTTTCCGCAGTGCGAAAGTTGTTTCCCGATGCAGCATTCGGCGACGGGGCATTTTCCGTGGAAGGGGTTTCCGAGGGATTTTATGCATTCGCCGCAATGGCAGCTTTCGCGAAACTCGCATGTTTCGCAGACCAAACCGCAATAAGCGCTGACGGACATCCTAAATTCCTTCTTTCTTTTCGCGGGTTTATCTTTCGGGATAGGTGTACACTTCCCTGCTTTCGATGTATTTGACTTCAAGTTCGGGCAGCTTTTCTTTAAGAAGTTTGGCTATATATTTCATGCCGTCGCGTTCGCTTCCGCAGTGACCCACCATAAGGAGGGATTTTTTAAACCCCAGCTGATAAGCGTCCCTTGCGTATTCGGCAAACTGCCATTCGCAGCATTCGCCCACGACTACGATTTCGGTTTCTTCGTTTGAAAGCTCCTCCATGATGCCGCCGGGCGCGCCCCAGCCGAGGGACAATTTCGTGCATGGCTCATCCGTCATGCCGGAGATCCGAACGTGCTTAACGCCCAGCTTTTCTTCAATGAGCTTTGCAAGTTCTCGGGGCGTGAGGGGATTTTCAAGCACAAAATGGTTCTGACCGAGCCCCATTTTCTTTGCGAACTGCCCCTTTAAGCCCAGCTGCTCAATCTCGCCTGCACAGATGAGATCGACAGGCGCCATGTGCGGATGGTCGTGATAGCGGTACACCGCCATGCCGGTTGCATCCACAAGCGCTTTTTTCGCCTTTGCGGCGGGCAGAACGGGCTCTTTGTCCCAATGATCGAAATACATGGGCTCATGGGTGATGAAAAGGTCTGCGCCCCACTCGGCGGCATCCTTGATCGCCTGCACTTCGGGAAAACAGCAAACGGCGACCTTTTTTACTTCCTTGTCGGGCGAACCGGCCTTTAAGGTATCGCAGGTCTTCGTATAATCGCCCGGCGCCCAGGCGAAAAGTTCGTTCATGACGTCGACGGCTTTCATGGGGCGAACCTCCTTATTCAATAATCTCGTATTGAAGCCATTCATATTTGAGCTTCGTTCCTTCGTCAATGGCTTCGGGCAAAAGCGCGCGGGCGACGATGAAAAGCTCGTCCTCTGCTTTATCGGTGCGCTTCAGATACGCATAATCTCCGTCAATCCGATGGACTTCGTAGAATCTGGTTTCCATAATCTGTTTCCTTTCAGCCGATCCAGATGTTATATACCGTGCCATCGGTGGCCGGAAGCATGATTTCATTTTCTTGGTTCCAGACAAAGCCGATGTTGTTTTTGGACAGCGTTATTTCCTCCGGCAATTCGATTTGGGTAAATCTGAGCGTCTCAAGATCGATAAGGCACAGCCCCGGTTTGATGGTGTACAGCATGTCATAGTCCGGATTGATTTCAGGATAGCTGATCAGCATAAGCGCAAAATATCCGTCCGGAGAGAGAATCATGTTCTGAACGCTTATGTATTTGGGTGCGGAATAGGTCGGCATGGATGTGTTTTTGGTGGATGAAGCGTTTGCGAAATAGCCTGCCCACGCGCGTTCAAAATCTTGGGTGAGAGTCATATCGTCCGGATCGATGGGACCTTCGGCGCCAAACATTTCTTCGGCGACGGATTTTGCATATCCCTGATTTTCGCCGACCGGAAGCAGAATCATCTGATCCATACCGGGCGCGCCCAATTCCTGATTGCGGACAGAAAGATAGCCGATCGTATTATTGATTTTTGAAAGCGCAACTTCCATGCCGCTGTTTTCGCTCAGATGATATTCGCGCGGGCTCTGATAACGGCAGCTTGCGCTGAATTCGTCCTTTTCGTATGTCCAGCCGTCGTCTGTGCCTTTAAATTCGATAACGCCTGCATTCTGGTTGACGTAAATGGGTGTGAATATCGCTTTGATTGTGTTGTATTCGGTAAAGTACATACCCGGATAAGTGATGTCTCTTTCTTCATATCCGCACAGGGATTCAACGGTTCCCGTTTCGATGTTGTATTTTTTCAGCATGCTTTTGGATTCGCGGGTTGACGGACTGACAAACGCAATATAATAGATGTTTTCTCCTTCATCGTCAAAGCAGGCGAAAAGCACGCCTTCAAACCCTTCGTCCCCTCCTATTTTCGGCGTGCAGTTAGCCAAGATAAAATCGCCGGTTTTTGCATCGACAAACATAAGATCCAAGAAATTCGCTGCCAGCAGGGTTCTCATCGGATAGGAGAGGATAAAATATTCTTCATCCTTCGACCATACGATGCCGCTGCGTTCGGGGCTGTTACTAAGAAATCGCATGGCCTGATACATTTGTTTTTCGCCGGTTTCGCCCAAAGGCGCGCTGCGCTGTTTGTTCGGAGCAATCAAAGTAATTTCTTTGTTTTTCACAAGGAAAGGATGGTCTTCGAATAAATACAAACGAGCGTTTCCGCTGGGAGAGACGACGATGGGGGAGAGATTTTCTAAATCAGCCTCATCGGCGAAGATTTCCGATTTATATTCATCCGGAATTTTGACGCGCAGGCCGTCATCGGCAGGTTCAAGAACCGGCGCTTCTCCCGGATATTCTTCGCACATGAGATTGTACGCTTCCAGCGACATGAATACGGGATAATCCCGGAGGCTTTCCTTTTCGGCAGGCACGAGAGAAATTTTCTTTCCGCTTTGAATGGCGTCTTCAAGGATTGTATCCTTTTCTCCAAGGGAAATCAGACCCATCTTCTCGGCCTCGGCGGTTTGACCGGTCAAAATGAGCGCGCGCTTGAGCTTTTGAAGATCTTCTTCGGCGGGGCTGTATCCATTGTTGACAAGGATCCGATATGCGTCGATCACTTTATTATATTCGCCGTTTTCGTAATAGGCGCAAAACGCCGACTTCCAAAGGGAGGTATCCGAATAAAGATATGAATCCAGAACTTCGGCGTACACAAGCGCCTGTTCGGCTTCGTTTATTCTTCCGAGATCAAACAGAATTTTCGCCTTTTCAAGATACAGTTCACCCTCGCTTGGCGCAAGGGAAACAGCGGTATCAAGCGCTTCAAGCGCGCTTTTTAGATCGCCTTTCAGAAGATACATGTGTTTAAGCGCGCTGTATACCCGGATATCCCCGGGCGCGAGCTTCAGTGCGATGTCAAACGCCGCTTCGGCTTTTTGAAATTCGCCGTTTACGGCATATGTACCGCCGTTTTCCAAAAGCGTTTCAAGGCTTGTGCCCGCAAAAGCAATATGAGACAACAGAAGAGACAGGATCATACACAAGGAAAGAAGCTTTTTCATTTTGTCACCTGCTTTTTATTTTATTAAATGTATTATATCCCTTCGCTTGATTTACGTCAATGTGAGAAAAGAAGCGAAGGGCAAAAAAGGGGCTGTTGCAGAAATAATATCAGCAACAGCCCTCAAAACAGCATCTCCGGCAAATCGTAGGGCGGGGGCTTGCTCCCGCCGGAAATACGTAGATATCAGCAGGGCGGGAGCAAGCCCCCGCCTTACCGATATCTATGCAAATCCGAATGAAAAATGCATTTTGTCAGAAATCCTTGGAAGGAACCAAAGCAGATCATTCATCATCCGCTTTGGCTCCTGCATAGCGTTTTGAATTATGCCTCTTGGAACTGATCCTTGCCTACGCCGCAGAGGGGGCACTCGAAATCTTCGGGAAGATCCTCAAACTTCGTGCCGGGGGCAATGCCGTGATCGGGGGCGCCCAGTTCCTCGTCGTATTCCCATCCGCAAACTCCGCAAACATACTTTTTCATGATTCAAATCCTCCTATATTTTTAAGTGGTTTTTTCTGTCCCTTTGGATGATTCAATTATACCACAAAATACGCATGTTTCCGTGACAAAATCACTATTTTACAAAAAAATTTTCAGTTGACTTCTTTGCGGTTCGGGCTTATTATAAGGAAAGGAAAATTCGGGGGCGAAAATATGGATTTTAAAGATTATTTTCCAATCTGGAATAAGCTGACGGACGATCAAAGAGAGCGGCTTTTGCGCGTGACCGAATTTAAAAAGGCCAAGGCGGGAACGCTTCTGCATGACGGAGGACCTACGTGCCTTGGAATGCTGTTGGTGAAGTCCGGTCAACTGCGCGCGTATATCCTTTCGGACGAGGGGCGGGAAGTGACGGTCAGCCGCTTTTTTGAAAGGGACATCTGCATGTTTTCCGTTTCCTGCGCGATGCCGGACATGCAGTTTGAAATCCTCATCGAAACGGAAAAAGATACGGAATTCTGGGTTCTGCCCACGTGCCTTTATAAAAATCTGATGGACGAATCGCTGGCCGTTGCGAACTATTCCCACAGCCTGGTTTCCAGCCACTTATCCGAAATCATGTGGCTGATGAAGCAGATTATGTGGGACAGATTCGACAAGCGCCTTGCAAAATTTCTTCTTGAGGAAAGCGGTCTTGAGGATAAAAACGAGCTGAAGATCACGCACGAAAAAATCGCCAACCACATGGGATCCGCCCGCGAGGTGGTGACGAGAATGCTCAAGTATTTTCAGGACGAAGGCATGGTGCGCCTGACAAGGGGCGCAATCGAGATTCTGTCGGAAGGAAAACTGAAAGAAATTGCCGGCGAATAAGAATATGTAACTTTATCACGGTAAAAGCGCCTTTTTTGCGCTATACTTTGAATGCAAAGATAGAGAAGGGGATTTAAAAGCATGCACATCACAAGCGACATCAAATACATCGGCGTAAATGACCACAAAGTAGACCTTTTTGAAGGACAGTATGTTGTGCCCAACGGCATGAGCTATAATTCCTATGTGATTCTGGACGACAAGATTGCCGTCATGGACACGGTGGACAAGAATTTTACCCATGAGTGGCTTGACAATCTGGCCGAGGCGCTGAACGGCAGAAAGCCCGATTATCTCATTGTTCAGCACATGGAGCCCGACCACTCAGCAAATATCGCAAACTTTTTGTCCGTTTACCCGCAAGCAGTTGTTGTTTCAAGCGCCAAGGCCTTTGCCATGATGAAAAATTTCTTCGGCACCGATTATGCGGACAGAAGAATTGTCGTCGGCGAAGGATCCACGCTGGCCCTTGGAACGCACACGCTCACCTTTGTGACCGCGCCCATGGTTCATTGGCCGGAGGTTATCGTGACGTATGATTCCTATTCCAAAATCCTTTTCTCTGCAGACGGCTTTGGAAAATTCGGCGCGCTGGATGTGAATGAAGACTGGGCGTGCGAAGCCAGACGCTATTACATCGGCATCGTTGGAAAATACGGTTCTCAGGTGCAGGCGCTTCTGAAAAAGGCCGCGACGCTCGATATTCAGACCATCTGCCCGCTTCACGGTCCGGTGCTTACCGAAAACCTCGGCTATTATCTGAACCTGTACGACATCTGGTCCTCCTATCGCGTGGAGACAGACGGCATTGTCATCGCCTATACCTCCATCTACGGAAATACAAAGGCGGCGGTTGAGCTTCTGGCGGAAACGCTCAAAAAGAAGGGCTGTCCGAAGGTGGAAGTGCACGATCTGGCCCGCTGCGATATGGCGGAAGCGGTCGAAGATGCGTTCCGCTACGGAAAACTGGTACTTGCGACCACCACCTATAACGCGGATATCTTCCCCTTTATGAAGGAATTCATTCACCATCTGACCGAGCGCAATTTCCAAAGCCGCACAATCGGCCTTATTGAACACGGCTCCTGGGCGCCGCTTGCCGCGAAGGTTATGCGCACGATGTTTGAAGGCAGCAAAAATCTGACCTTTACCGATACCACCGTTCGCATTCTTTCCGCTCTGAACGACGAGAGCAAAAAGCAGATTGAAGCGCTTTCGGATGAGCTTTGTCAGGAATACCTTGCCCGTCAGGACGACACCGCCGACAAAAATGATATGACCGCCCTTTTCAACATCGGCTACGGACTTTATGTAGTTACCTCCAGCGACGCAAACAAGGACAACGGCCTGATCGTCAACACCGTTACGCAGGTGACCAACACGCCCAACCGCATCGCCGTTACCATCAACAAGCAGAATTATTCTCACCATGTGATCAAGCAGACCGGCATAATGAATGTCAACTGTTTGGATGAAAGCGCGCCCTTCTCCGTGTTTGAAAATTTCGGCTTCCAGTCCGGACGCACGGCGGATAAGTTCAGCGGCGTTGATGAACTCAGAAGTGAAAACGGCCTCAGATTCCTGCCCAACTATATCAATTCCTTCATGAGCCTGAAGGTGGAAAGCTATGTGGATCTTGACACCCACGGCATGTTCATCTGCTCCATTGAAGAAGCGCGCGTGATGTCAAGCCGCCCCACCATGACCTACACCTACTATCAGAACAATGTAAAGCCCAAACCCGCTACCGAAGGCGTAAAGGGATATGTGTGCAAGGTATGCGGCTGGGTGTATGAGGGCGAAACGCTTCCCGAAGATATCGTGTGCCCGCTGTGCAAGCATGGGTATCAGGATTTTGAAAAGATTCAATAGCGGGATCGGTTGACGCAAAAGAAGCTGTTTCAAAACAAGATTTGCTTTTGATTTTAACGAAATGCTTCTTAAAATATGAATTGCGGGACGGGAAACCCGTCCTCTACAGAAAGAGACCATCGTGTTTCTGTTGTAGGGGGGTTCCCGTCCCGGTTTCGTGTTTATGCTTTTCATGAGACAGCGCCTTTTGTTGTCCGGGGCGCTTTTTTGAAGGAATCCTGACTTGCACGATAATCTTGCTTACAGTCACTGTTGAAATTCGTAATATTTATGCGTATATATTCATATGCACGTGCTTGACAAATTACGCTCATGTGAAGATAATAGAAATATTAAACAAAAGAGGTGCAAGCATGAGATCGGCAATTCAGACGTTCGGAGAGAGCCTGACAAGTTGGATGGAGGAA
>JAZSFI010000333.1:0-2875 GCA_045532135.1 Clostridia bacterium
GACAGCCCAATACGAAATTGAGCGCGTTTAAAAGAATCTCTTTGTCGAAAAGGTCGGGAAACGCTTTGTGGAGGTAGTAGTATTCATACCCGAGGGACTGAATCGCCCAGCCTGCGCCCCAGATATGCGGACGGTAGGGGATGCCATAGGGTGTTTCACGGCTTTTTGACAGCATGTCATCATGAACGGCAGAAAGCGCCGCCCGGACTTCGGAAGTGAAGCGTGCATCACCGAGCGCATGAATGACGCGAGAGATGAGGGAAGCGAGGCGCGGAAGATGATTTAGAATAAAATCTTTGGAAGAAAGAATAAAGGCGCGGTATTTTTCTTCCCCAAGCGTCAGGAACAGTTCGATTGCTGCGTGAATCTTTGCGCATTCGGCTCTCTGGGAATCAACGCGCGTTTTTTCAAATAGTTCCCTCGCAATATCGATGCAGTCTTTGGAAAGATCATCGTTAAATCCATGCAGCGCGCGGCCGGACGCAGCTAGTTCGGCTGCGCATGTGAGCTCGCGCGGCGGATTGTCCTCGGTGAACACCCAGCGGTCGTCGGAAGTTCCCTTGATGTTGTCTGTCATGTTCGCGCTGTCTCCGAGCAGGACATATTGCCTTAAATCCGGACAGATGATTCCGCGATACAGCCTGCCGAGCGATTTGTATGCGCCGACGACGGATAATGCGCCGTGTTCAATCTGCTGAAGAATATCGTTTTTTCCGTCCGGCTGATGAATTTCCGTGATTTTCTTTTCCTGATCAATGGTTGTTTCGTCGTAATCGACATGAAAAGCTTCATACGCAGATGCAAGCACATACATTTCGCCCGCCTGCGATTCAATCCTAAGATCAAAATCTCCGGCGTCGTGCCATCCGCCCTGATTAACCCCTGGGACGGATTCTCCGCTCTCAAATTTCGTGAGCGTGGAAGGCCCCTGTACATATCCGTCGATGTGATTGAAGTTTGTGGGCGCCATTTTCGCATCGTCATTGTGACACAGGCCGTGCCAGACGCGGTATTTTTCGTTTACGCGCATGTGGCACATCTGAACGGGCAGGAAATATTCCAAAACCGGCTGCCACACGCCGCGGGAATACACGTCCTTTGAAACGGAAAAGACGCAGGAGGATTGATCCATATAGCGGACAAGGTAAAGGCCTTCGTCTGTAATAAATGAAAAATCAAAGGCGAGATACTGGTATCTCAGAAATTTTCCCCAATATGCTGCGGGCGCTTCGAAAACAGGGATTTCGCCCTCAGGCGTAAGCCTAAAAAGCGCAGCGTTTTCAAACTTCGTTTCCTGCTCGTCCAGTTCAATCAGCGCAACCTTTTTCTGATTGGGCATATAGCCGACGCAGGAGAGCTGTATGGCGGGGGTGTATTTCCAATCTTCCAGCGCGTTGGGCGTGATTTTCCACTGAACCGCGCCTTTTGCTTTGTTTATTTCAATGGTTTCGCTCAGGACAAACCATCCGTTATTGTGGTTCATGCGCCCGTCGTGCAGATGGATTGAACCTGAAAGGCTTTCGACGGTTACGCGCTTGAATGGATCGTCGGGGCAGGATGTAAAGCGCTTGCCCGAAGCATAGGGAAGAGCGATCAGGTCGTCGGCGATGATCGGATTATACTGACAGGATTCTGTTTTTAACAGATGGCTGATGTTTGCGCTGATCCCGTTTTCGGGCGGCGGCATTGTACCGATTTTCAGGTTGGGTGTTTTTCTTTCGGTGGGCGCGTTGGGCTGACGGGGGAAAATGCCGCATTTTTCGTCCATGATCCACGGCTTTCCGAAAAGTTCGCCCGGAAAAAGCTCGATGTTGAAGCATGCTTTTCCGTAATACTTTTCAGGGATCGGGCGGTTAAGATCCAAAGTGACATAAATGCTTTCGCCTTCGCCTTTGACCGTCACCGTATATTCCATTTCAAAGTCCGGATAGATCATGGGATTGAAGCCGCGAAGATGGTTGTCGGGATCCGGGTATTTCAGGCGTGTGATGATGGCGTTGTTTTTTTCGTCAAGCGTTCTTTCAAGCTGCTTTGGAAGCGGCTGCCACTGGCCGGGCGTTTGCTCAAGGCGCATGTCTCCGTTTGTCAAAATACGCCTGGCATGCATGATGACGCTCACGCCGCTTTGGTGGCCTGCGGGATAAATGTCGTCAAAGGCCATTGCGTCAACGCCGAGACGCTTAAAATATCCTTTTTCCGGTTTTAAGGAAAATCCGTCGCGTATGGGCATGGTCTTGCGTCCTTTCCTGTGTGATGGATTTATGAATATAAATATTTTACCATGGAGATTTAAAAAACACAAGAAGAAAGGCGCGGGGGCGGTGAATTTTCGGTTGCTCAAAGATGCTTGCGTGTGGTATAATTTTGAAAACGCATGCGGAGGACGCAGGATGATCAGGGCGATGTTTTTTGATCTGGACGGAACGCTTTTGAATTCCCGAAAGCGCGTGGATGAATCGTCGGTTCAGGCGATTCGAAGCGCGAGGGAAAGGGGAATAAAGGTCTATTTTGCTTCCGCGCGCTCTCCGAGGCTGGATCAGACGCTTTTTTGGACCGAGAGGGAATTTTCGCTCTTTGACGGCGGCATATACTGTAACGGCGCGTGCACATCGCTAAACGGCGAAACCGCGTATTCCTTTATGGAAGCCGGCATCGTTTCCGAAATCATCGGAATCGTTTCGAAGTTTGAAAACGTGCATCTGTCGCTTCATATGCCGGATGAAGGATACGCGTTTAATTTTACACCCGATAAAACAATGGATCAGACATGGGGGCTTAAAAATGCGTGCATTACGCCGATCAATGATGAAGCGATCCGAAATACGACCAAAATACTGGTGTTTTACGATCGGCTGACGGAATCTGTAAAAGAGCT
>JAZSFI010000331.1:0-1690 GCA_045532135.1 Clostridia bacterium
ACCGCTTGGCCTCCGACTTCGATTGTCATCATAAAACCTGTAAAAGTGTTTCCGCTTACGGGCGATAGGGAAACGCCTTCATTTTCCGAAGTGAACCGGTCGGCAAAGGATTGATCGTCCGGATTTTGAAGGACGTGAAAATCCTTAACCATCCATGGATCTTTTGCCGCATCGGTTTTGATAAAACAGAAATGGTAGGCGCATGGATAGATCACGCTTTCTCGGCCGGCAATATATTGAACCTCGAAATCGCAATATGCTTCGGCACAGAATTCGGTGTCGGAGATTTTTGTCCAGTGGTCGGTAGACTGGTTTTTGATGGTTTTGCTGATGTGCTTTGAAAACCAGCCGCGGTCGTAGCGGAGCATTTTGTTCCACGCATCGGAGTTTTGCACAAACTCCTTTTGGGTTCCGAAAATATCCAAATCATCGGTCAGATATCGGGTAAGGGTTGTTAGACACGAAAAAACGCGCTCTTCATGCATGGCTTTAAGATCCAATGCATCGGCCGGGGAAGATTCACTGATCGAAAAAGACGAATTTGCAAGCGCGAGCACAAGAACCATCAGGAAAAGACGAATGAATTTTTTCATAGTATGCCTCCGGACAGGATGATGGGAGTATTGTACCACATAAGGGAAATTTAGACAATAAAAACGATCGATAAGATGGTTTTCTATTAAAGACATGTTGAATTTGGGCATTTGTGTTGTGGTTTTTACGGAGGATGTGTATAATCACAGACGAGGTGATTAGTGTGCAGGTTTTAGACATTATTTCCGCTGTGCTCGGCGTTATCATGGGCGCATACGGTTTGTTTTATGCGATAATTGCGATTGTCGGACTTAAAAAGCGAAAGAGCGATTTTAAGCGGACGACGCCGAATAAGCGCATTGCGGCAATTGTTGCTGCCAGAAATGAGGAAGGCGTAATCGGTCAGCTCGTTGAAAGCCTTGTAAAGCAGGATTATCCCAAGGAGCTGTTTGACGTAATTGTCGTTCCCAACAATTGTTCGGACGATACCGAGGGCGCGGCAAAGCGGGCTGGGGCGAAGATTCAGCATGTGGACGTCGAAGTGCATTCCAAGGGTGAAGCGCTTGAAAGCGCGTTTCGGCAGATCATGGAAAAAGATCACTACGACGCGTTTGCGATTTTCGACGCGGACAATATTGCCCATCCCGGATATCTTCAGGCAGCCAATGACGCCTTGAACGGCGGCGCACGCATTGCGCAGGGCTACCGCGACAGCAAAAACCCGTTTGACAACTGGGTTTCCGGCTGCTCCAGCATTTTCTATTGGTTTATGAATCGCCTGTTCAACCATGGCCGCAGGGTGCTTAAACAGTCCGCGCAGCTGAACGGCACGGGCTTTATTGTTGCGACATCGCTTCTGAAAGAAACCGGATTTGACACGCATACCATTACGGAGGATCTTGAATATACGGCTCAGTGCATCCTTCATGGCGAGCGCGTTTACTGGATGGACGACGCGATCACCTACGATATTGCCGACGATCTGCAGGTCCTCACCGATGCAGGCGCCGCCTTCGGTAATTTTCAGAAGCTGCTGGCGGATTATCCCGGCGCAACCCTTCACGAAACCATCGTCAATTTCCATAACACCAAGCAGCGCTTTATCAATTTTGAAGCGGGTGTTGTCCGTAACGCCTCGGGCAGAGCCGATCAGGCG
>JAZSFI010000136.1:0-4401 GCA_045532135.1 Clostridia bacterium
CGAAATCGACCCCAAGTTTGAAACGCCTGCTTCCAACAACCTTGTTTTCCAAACCCTCTGGGCGATCGTATTCGGTTTCCCGATCCTTCTTCTGATGGGCTATGTCGCAAAATCCATGCTGTGGGCGTATCTGACGCTTGCAATCATGCTGGTTTTGTTTGCAGCGTTCAACGCGCTTCTTTTCAGACGCCAGATCAAAGAAAGAACAGGAAAGAAATAAGAGCATCCGCCGCTTAAAGATCATTGTCTTTAAGCGGTTTTTTTCAGTCAAACAAAAAAACAGACTATGGTCTGTTTAATGCAACTGAGAACAGGTTTTTTCGATGTATTTAGAATTTAACCCGGACAAGTTATGGACAGAAGTCAAGGATATGATATACTTACAGTATCAAAGTATAATGAGGGAAATGTATGAAAAACGCGTTTAAGACGTTTGCGTCCGGGAAATTCGGAAGAAAATACATCGGCGATAAAGCATTTTACATGGCGGTACTGGGGATTCTCATTCCGGTCGTCATTCAAAACAGCATTTCGAACTTTGTAAGTCTTTTGGACAATCTGATGGTTGCGGCGGTCAGCACCAATCAGATGAACGGCGTGTCCATCGCCAACCAGCTGGTCTTTGTGTTTAACCTGTGCATTTTCGGCGGCGTAGCGGGCCCGGGTATTTTCTCGGCGCAGTTTTTCGGCGCAGGCGACCACAAGGGCGTTCGCGATTCATTCCGCTATTCGATTGTCATCGCCGCGATTGTAAGTGTTTTTGCGATTATGATTTTCGCGTTTTTCAGAGATCCGATCGCAGCAACCTATATCAATAATCCTGAATCTCAGGAAGCGGCGGAGGAGATGCTGTCCGTTGCGTCCGACTATCTTCTCATCATGATGCTGGGGCTTGTGCCCTTTGCCGTTTCACAGGCCTACGCCAGCATTCTGCGCTCCTGCGGTGAAACCAGAATTCCCATGTTTGCCGCGGTTGTCAGCGTGCTTGTAAACCTTTGCCTGAACGCCATTCTGATTTTCGGCCTTTTCGGCTTCCCGGAATTGAAGGCGAAGGGCGCGGCGGTTGCGACGGTTATCAGCCGCTATGTCGAAATGATGATTATCGTCGTGACGGCGCATGTGAGAAGCGCAAAACATCCGTTGAATCCAGCGTATCGCTTCCTGCAGGGCGCGTTCAGCCATTTTTCTGTTCCCATGAGCCTGATTAGGAAAATCACGGTCAAGGGTTTTCCGCTGCTTTTGAACGAAGCGGCGTGGTCGATGGGCATGGCGATGCTTGCACAGCTGTATTCCCGAATGGGCACAGACGTTGTTGCGGCGCAAACGATCACTTCAACCCTTGCCAATTTGTTTAATGTCTTCTTTATCTCCATGGGCACGGCGGCTTCCGTTATGGTCGGTCAGCCGCTTGGCATGAATGATTTTGACGGCGCGAAGCGCAATGTAAGGCGGATTATATTTTTCCAGATGTGCATCTGCTTTACCATCGGCCTTGTCATGTTCCTTGTCTCGCCGTTTCTTCCGTATTGCTTTAAAGAGGCGGACGCAGCCATCCGCGAAATCGCCACGGGTATGCTGTGCGTGACGGCCTGCGCAATGCCGGTCAACGGGTTTGCGCATTGCTCCTACTTTATCCTGCGTTCCGGCGGACGCACCATCATCACGTTCCTCTTTGACAGCGCCTATACATGGCTTATTCCGATTCCGCTGGTGTATGCGCTGGTCACGTTTACCAATCTTCCCATTCTGGCTGTTTACATCCTGTGCCACGCTGCGGATCTGATCAAGGTTGCCTTGGGTGCAATTTTACTCAAAAAGGGCGTTTGGATCAGAAACATCGTATCCGCGTCCGAATAAGGAGGCTTTCCTATGAGATTTAAGAAAATTACGATGGAGGATATCCGCTCAATCGACCTTCGCCATGCCGCAAGAAACATCAAAAACGGCATGCTCGAGGGCTGGTACTACGAGGGAGATCCGTCGAGCAAGGACAGAGCGCGCCTTGTATGCTGCAACTACACTTCAAACATCATTGCCAACTTCATCGGCGGCTCGTTCTGGACGGGTCTTCTCATCATTCTGAACGCCGACGACGGGTTTATCGGAACGATGAGCATGATTTCAACCGCTGCAAACATGCTTCAGTGTCTGTCGCCCATCCTGCTTGAAAGATTCCCCAAAAGGCGCACGATGCTGACGGTTCTGCGCGCAATTCTCTATTTTATCAACGTTCTTATGATCGGCCTGATTCCGCTGTTCCCGGTTGGGCATCAGGCGAAACTGTACATGACGGGCATCGGCGTTTTGATTGTCAACATGATCAACGCTTTCATCGCGCCCGGTCTTTCCATCTGGCACATTCAGTCGCTGCCCAACCGCGTGAGGAAGAGCTATTTTTCCTTAATTACCATGACGGTCGGCGCAGTGGTTGCGGTCTGCAACCTTCTGGGCGCAAGGCTTGTGGACGTGTTTGCCGCCCACGACATGCAGTATGAAGGTCTGCTTGTCCTGAGAATCATTGCGGCGATACTGTGCGCGATTGAAATTTATCTGTATTTCCACATCAAGGAATATCCTTACGAATCTTCCGGCGAGCATGTGAAGGTCACGGATCTCCTGATCAAGCCCTTCAGGGAGAAGATTTATCTTCTGACCGTATGCGTCACCTTCCTCTGGAACGTGACGGCGAACATTCCCGGCTCCTATTATTCCTTCTACCTTTTAAGGGACGTCGGCGTATCCTATTCCTACATTACATTGATCAGCATGATCAACGTGCCCATCGTTCTTTTCTTCACGCCCGTTTGGCGCAAGGTGCTTTCGCGCTTCGGCTGGTTTAAAACGCTCTACAGTGCGATGGCTGTTTATATGCTTCACTATCTGGTGCTTGCGCTGGTCACGAAATCCACCGTGTGGATTTATCCCATCTCTCAGCTTGTCGGCTGCTTTTTTGCCGTTGGAATCAATCTGTCCTTTACCGGCATTCCCTACGTAAACATGCCTGAGAAGAATCAGACTGTGTTCATCGGCTTTTATTCCACCATGGCAAACTTTGCCGCCCTGATCGGCGTTACCATTGGAAAATACTTCATCCTTTCCACCGAGCATGTGAATATCAGTTTCCTCGGCATGAACTTTGGAAACAAACAGCTGATTGTTGTGCTCACAGGCGCGCTTATGAGCCTTGCGGTTCTCGGAATCCACCTGATTTCAAGGAAGGTTTCTTCCGAAGCGTAATTGAATTTACCGGAAAATGCGTGTATAATGGAACAAAAGGAAATGTACGGGGGAGTGAACCGACCGAATGATGAAGAAAATTCTGGCTTTTGTACTTTGTTTGATGATGTGCTTTTGCGCGCTTGGCGAGACGGTAAGAGTTATGGATCCCGCGCTTGACAGGGAAACGTTGTCTTCGCGCTACGGCGTGACGGCGGATGAAAACGGCGAATTTACCGCCGCTGTCTACAAAGCCAAGGCGATTGAAACCTTTTTTAATGCCAAGATCGCAAACTATGCCGGCGGCGGAATGCTTATGTTCAACGTGCAGGTCGAAGGCAATTTCAAAACGGGCGTTTGCTATCCCGTTCTCAGGATTGTGTATGCGTCAAATGCGCCCCTGAATGCTGAAAACGTTCTGTTCAGCGTAAACGGCGAGGTGTACCGTGTGACGGTTGCTTCCGCTGTCGCCAACGCAGGCAGATACCACATTGAAACCATGAAGGCATATCTCGATGAGGAAGGATTCAAACTCGTGGAAAGCCTCAAAAATGCGGAAAAGGCTGACATTACGATCCTCGGAAGCGATCAGTATACCCAGACTGCGGCCAAGGCGAAGTATTACGCAAACCAGAAGCTGGAGATTTCCGCCGAGTGCCTGTCCGCTCTGGATCTGCCCGAAGGAACGCCCGACTTCAGTGCGTATGACTTAAAGGCGCTTTCCGAAAAGGCGTTTTATGCTAAATACGGAATGAGTACAAAGATCGAGAAAATCGATACTTCTCTTGCGTGCGAATATGCGCTTGACAAAATCTTCTTCCTCGCCGCGGACAATGCGTCCGGCACGACAATAAGAAGCGTTCAGGAGCTTTTGAAAAAGAACGGCTTTATGGTCGGCGCTGTCGGCACGCAGGTGACGCAGGACATGATTTCAGCAGTCAAAACCGCGCAGCGGTATTACGGACTTGCGGTTACCGGATATGCGGATGCGCGTTTGATTCAATCGCTCAATGAAAATATGCCCGTGCAGGCTGAAAAAGAGGAAAAGGCAGCCGGCACGTATCAATACACTACCGATCAGATTGCCTTTAACGTAAACGCCTGCTATCCGGCTGAGCGCGTCGATACCACAATGCCCGGCGGCAGCGTAAGCGTATCTGACAAGGACAATGTGTTTATCGTCTT
>JAZSFI010000068.1:0-8132 GCA_045532135.1 Clostridia bacterium
TAGACCTGCGTTTGCGTAAAAAGGCGGAAGTTGTCGTTTTCGTCAAATGTGATTTCAGGCGTGAACGGCGCGCAGGGCGCAAGCGTGGGCTCGGCGTTCGACTGTCCGCCTACAAACCAGACGTCGCCGATCAGAATGTCCGAAAATATGCAGCTGTTTCCGCGCTCGTCAAAGATTTTCATTACCTGCCCGGTTTTTTCGCAGGCGTGCGCGGAAAATGTCAAAGACCATCGGTTGTCTTCGCCGACAACGCCGGTTTTCGTTTCTCCCATGAATTCGCCCGTCACTTTTGTGCCCGGCGCGTCGGAAAAGCCCCAGATCAGAATCGGCTCGTCCCTTTGAAGCACCATGTTTGAAGAAAAAACGCCGGAAACTTTAAACGCAGGGCATTTCCATGCGGAAGCTGTTTTTCCCGCCAAAGTGTTTTTGTTCATATCCGGAAGCGCAACCGTATTTGCCATAACCGACCTCCTCAGATTTCTTACATCTATTGTAGGACTTTGCGCCTTTAAAGTCAATTAAAATATGTTTCAACCAATGGTTGATAGGAATGTCTATCAATGGTTGAATTTTTGCTTTTCGATTCAACGAACGGGATGTGGAATTCGGGATATGCGTGTGGTAAAATACATCCATAAAATGAGAGGAGAAGTCAAAAATGGATACGACGCTTGGAAAGAGAATTGCATATCTCAGAAAAGATAAGGAACTTACGCAGGAAGCGTTGGCCGAAAAGCTGAACGTGTCTGCGCAGGCGGTCAGCAAGTGGGAAAACGATCAGACGTGTCCGGATATACAGCTGCTTCCGAAGCTTGGCGAGATTCTGGACGTTACGGTGGACGAACTTTTGAGCGGCAAAAAGGAAAATTTGCCCGCTGTCACAATGCAGTCCGCGGAAAACAGAAAGCCGGTGGATGAAATGATTCTGCGCGTGATTGTGGATTCGGTGGCCGGCGATAAAGTACGCGTCAATCTTCCGATGGCGCTTGTAAAGGTCGGAATTGAGCTTGGCATGGAGATGCCGCAGGTTTCGGGCAACAATGCACTTAAAAATATCGATTTTAAGCAGATTTTTGAGTTGGTTTCCCATGGCGCGATTGGAAATCTGGTGGAAGTGGAATCCGCCGATGGCGACACTGTGCGGGTTTTTGTGGAGTAGCGGTATGAAAATTGCAATTTATGCGCCCGGAAGACGCGGCGTACGTTTCAGACTCCCGACCAGCCTTTTTTTAAATCGCATAAGCGCACGCATCGCAGCCAAAGCTGCGCAGACAAGCGATATGCCCTATACCTCCGATCAGATCTATGCGCTTATGACGGCCGTCAAAGATTTCAAGCGCAAAAACGGCGATTGGACGCTTGTTGAAGTTCAGTCGGCAAACGGGGAATATGTAAAGATTGTTATTTAAAGACGGTTCGCAGAGATTGGAATGAAGAAGATAAAACAGGGAAGCGTTTGCTTCCCTGCTTTTGTTATCGCTTGATCAAATCTTTGATTCTGAGCCGGTTTCCGTAATGCATGATGCTGGCTTTGTAGAGCTTGATGGAAAGCCCGCTTACAAGGACAATGGCGATCAGCATGACGGATAAGGAAATCAGGCATTGGTTAACCGTGACCGAGCCGTTCAAAAGGCGGAAGGGCATGCCGAATGGCGCGCAGAAGGGGACGTAGCGCGCGATCCATTCGATGGCGCCGGAGGAATTGCCCATGATGGAGGTAAAGTAGCCAATGTAGAAGGAGATCATCGAGATCATCGAAACAGGCATAAGCGCGGGGGAGATGTCCTCGATCCGGCTGACGGTTGCGCCGCACACGGCGTACAAAAGTGCATAAAGCGCATAACCCAAGAGGAAATACAGGATGATGACTATGAGATTTACCGGCGTAACCCCGGCAAAGCTCAGCTGCATGCCGAAAATCATCGTGCCCTCTGGAACGAGCAGGTTGTACATCAAAACGCCGTAAAGGATGACGCCTGCCATTTGCATAAGGCCCGCCGCGCCCATGGCGGTGCATTTTCCAAGGAGTATGGAGGAGGGCTTTGCCGAAACCACCAGCGTTTCCATGACGCGGGAGGTTTTCTCCATGGCGACGGAATTGGCAACGCTGATCCCATAGAAATAGACGGCGAAGAACATGAGCATGGAGGCGATGATGCCGAAGGTATAGCCGGTCAGGTCCATGCTGCCCAGCGCCTGTTCGTATACGGGCACGGAGGAATTGACGATTGTGAGAATTTCATCGCCTGCGCCCAGTGTTTTGAGCGCATTTGCCCTCCATGCGCTGTTTAATTGGATTTGAATGGCGTCCGTATCGGGCGCGTGCATGAAGTCCTTGATGAAAATGGCGGCTTCGGGCACGGAAGATGTCTGCGTGATTTTTACAAATGCGTCGGCCTCGCCGTTTAAAACCGCCTGCTCCGCTGCCTGGCTTTCAGAAGGATCGGTTTTTTGAATGGAATAGCCTAGAAGAGAAAGATAGCTTTCGGCGTTTTGAATTGCACCCGATTCATCCAGAAGGAAGATTTTTCCGATGCTTTCGATGCTTTCAGCGACAGTTTCGTTGTTTTGGTCGCTTTCGCCTGTAAAAAAGTCAATTGCACGGGGAATCATGCAGGCAACCAAAATGAGGATTAAGAGAATTGCCGTTGAGATGATAAACGCCTTTTTGCGGATTGCATCCAGGAAGGTGAACCGAAAAACCGTGAAAAACTGTTTCATTTATGCTTCACCCGCCTTTTCCACAAAGATCTCGTGCAGCGAGGGCTCGCGGATTTCATATTTTATGGGGAAAATGCCCGCATCCGTGAGACTTTTTAAAAATGCCTGCGCCATTTCATCGCCGGTGATTTTGTATTCGGTTTCATCGGCGCGTTCGTTAAGCGCAATTAAGCCTGCCCTTTGGGCGTGAAGGGAAACGTCTTTTTCAGTGGAAAGCATCAGCCGCGTGTGGCCGTAGCCCGCCTTGATTTCGCGAAGACTGCCGTCCAGAACCGCCTCGCCTTTATGAAGCAGCGTGAGATTTTCGCAGTATTCCTCAACCACCGACATCTGGTGAGAGGACAAAATGACGTATTTTCCTTCTTTGACCATTTCCTTGATTACGTTTCTCAAAATGTCCGTGTTTACGGGGTCAAGGCCGCTGAACGGCTCATCCAGAATGACAAGCTCGGGGTCATTGATGACGGCTGCGATCAGCTGAACCTTCTGCTGATTGCCCTTGGAAAGCTTGTCGGCGGTCATATTCTCATATTGGTCAACGCCCAGACGCTTCATCCAGCGCGTGGCGTTTATGCGTGCGTCCGCTTTTTTCATGCCGCGAAGGCAGGCAAAATATTCCAGCTGCTCGCGCACCTTGGTTTTCATGTAAATGCCGCGCTCCTCGGGCATATAGCCAAAACGCAGGCTTTCGCGGGTGATCTTTTTTCCGTTCCATGTTGCTTTTCCGCAATCGGCCTCAAGCAGCCCCAGCATCATGCGGATTGTGGTCGTTTTTCCGGCGCCGTTTGTGCCGATCAGACCAAAAACGCCGGGCGCATCCATGCGAAAGCTCAAATGGTTTACCGCCGTAACGGGTCCGAAGGTTTTTACAAAATCACTGACAATCAAACTCAATTTGTCTCATCTCCTTTGCGTCTTTATTGTATGGTTTTTGCGCTTGCTTCTCAAGGGAAAACCGCCGAAAAATACATATTTTTGCCTCAAATGTCATTTTTCAAAATACCCATGATCAGCGCGTTTGTGTATTCGCCGTCGATATACAGATCGTTTCTCAAAACGCCTTCGGTTTTAAAGCCCGCTTTCAGATAGCATTTTACGGCGCTTTCGTTTTTCTCCGCGCATTTGAGCCACACGCGGTTCAGATTCATGGTATCAAAGGCGTAGGAAAGAATCAGGCGGATACTTTCAAGCGCATAGCCTTTTTTCTGATAAGACGGCATGAGCACGATGGCCATTTCAGCCTTTCTTGCGATGGGATCGATCATCATAAGGTCGATCTGCCCCATATATTTCCCGGTTTCCCTGTCCGAAATGACGTATCCTTCGCCGCCCGCGTCGCCGTTTAAGCGGCGCGAAAGCCATTCTTCCGTCTGTTCCCACGTCTGGGGACGGCGGTATGCGCCGGCAAGATATTTTGTGGTTTCGGTGTCGTTGACCCATGCGCGAAGCGCGCTCAAATCCTCTTGGCGGTATTCTCTTAAAATAACGCGGTTGCCGATCAGTCGTCCCATGTGTGTTTCCTCCGAATGCTCGTGTTTTTTCTCATTCCAGCGAAAAAACCAGAATTTTTTCCCTGTCGTCGGCATTGTGAAAAAGATCCATACAGTTGATTTCGCCGTCAAACTGCAAATTAGCTTCGTTCATAAGCTCCGTTACATAGGAATCCAGCGCGTAATAGAAAAACAGGCGCATTTTTCTTGGATTCTCATAATAGGAGGCGTAAATTTTGTTCAATACCGAGCGCAGAATTTTGACGGAAAATGGATTGAAGAAATAAAAGCAGGATGCGTTTTCGATTGTGCAGTTTTCCGCGTTTTCACACAGAAACAAAACCCGGTCGCGCCTTCCCTCGAATCCTGAAAGCGCCTTCTCGGCCGCCGCGTACAAAGCGGGGTCGTATTCCACGCCGATTGCTTTGCAGCCGGTTGTATAAGAGATGAAAAAACTTACGCGCCCTTTGCCGCAGCCGTAATCGACAAAAACGTCGCCCTCCCGGATCAGCCTGCTTTCTGCCAATCGTTCAAGCACGGCGTAGGGCGTGGGCTCATAGCGCGAATGGTTTTTATCGTCCTTTTCGTGCCTTGCGCCGGTTGTATTGATGTTCAGCTTTTTCTCCCATTGCGCTTCAGTCAGATTTTTGATCATTTCAAAAAGATTCCCCCCGAATGATTTCCTCCATTATACCGCGCGCGCCCTTTGCGCGCAACAAAAAGATGGGGAAAGGGATGCTGATGGAGTGCATAAAGATACAAATCTTATATTTTTATGAAATAAGGCGATTTTTTTGTGGATTTTGTAGGTTCCGTATTGGGGCGGCTTCCTTTCTTGACAATTGTTTTCTTTTTCGATATAATAAATCCATCCGATGAAAGGATGGTATGTAAGTCACGATGAAAATTCGCTGAACCGGACGCACAAAGAAGATTTGAGGCTCGCAAAGAAATGCGATGCCGGATTTTGTGCGGCTTTCGGGGAGGCAGAAGGTTTTGTCGTGCGCCAAAGCTGTGTTTTGCCGTCTTCCCGTTTGCCGCGGGGAGGCGGTTTTGTTTATGAGTGAACTTTTGCTGAAAGCACAGAACATTGATTTATCCTTCGGGATTCGGAAAATACTGGACATAAAGTCGCTTGAACTGTATGACGGCGAAAAAATCGGGCTTGTCGGGGAAAACGGCGCGGGGAAAACCACGCTTTTAAACGTGCTGTTTGGAAAAATCAAGCCGGATGCGGGAGAAGTCAGGCTGTTTTCAACGGTCAGAATGATTGATCAGATGGGCGCGGGAGAGGACGATGCGGACGGCTTTACCGGAAGCGAGTTTTCTGTCCGGGAAAAAAGCGGGTTTTTATCCGGCGGCGAACGCACGCGGCGCAGAATCGCAGGCGCGCTGTCCGGTAAATCGCAGATTCTGTTTGCCGACGAGCCGACGGTTGATCTGGATGATGAGGGCGTTGAGGCGCTTGAAAAGAAACTCAAAAATTATGACGGCGGCATGATCCTGATTTCGCACGACCGTACGCTCCTTGATCATGTCTGCACCGGCATCTGGGAATTGGAGGACGGGCGCGTTACGACGTTTTCGGGCAATTATTCCAAGTATCGGGAAACCAGAAAAATGCGCCTTCAGCATGAAAAGGACGAATATGAGGCGCAAAGAGCCGAGGAAAAGCGGATTAGGAAGCTGATTCAGCAGGAATACGAGCATGCGCAGCAGAAACAGCATTTGCCATCCCGCATGGGCAACAGCGAGGCACGGCTTCATAAACGCGAGGTCACAAATGTGCAGGCGGCAATTCACAGGGTCAGAAAAAGCTATGAATCGCGGCTTGACCGAATGGAAGAAAAGAAGCGCCCGCGCGAGGATGTTCAGATTAAAATGGCGCTGGGCGACGCGGGCGGAATCACGAGCAGGCTTTGCGTGCGCGCCAGGGGCGTGAACGCAAAATTCGGCTCAAACACGCTGTTTGAATACGGCGCATTCACCATTCCCGTTGGCACGAAAACCGCGCTTATGGGCGGAAACGGCGCGGGAAAAACGACATTGATCCGAAAAATTCTGGCGGGCGAAAATGGAATAACCGTGAGCCCGGGCGTGAGAATCGGTTATTTCGGGCAGATGCACACGGAGGTTCTGGATGAAAATAAAACCGCGCTTGAAAATGTCCGCGCGCAGTCCGAAAAGGATGAAGGAACCTGCCGAACCGTGCTTGCAAGGCTCAATCTTCCGGGAGACAATGTGTTTAAAAAGGTAGGCGTGCTTTCCGGCGGCGAGCGCGCCAAGGTTGCCCTTGCGAGGCTTCTTCTGTCAAACGCAAACTTCCTGATTCTGGATGAACCGACAAATCATCTGGATATTTTTTCGATGGAGGCGCTGGAAACGCTTTTAACCGCCTATTCCGGTACGCTTCTGTTTGTAAGCCACGATCGGAAATTCGTGGAAAAGGTTGCAACGCGTCTGATCCGCATCGAAAACAAGCGCATTTCGACCTTTGAAGGTACGATGGAGGAATATGAGAAGGCGATTCTTTTAAAGGAACAGGGCAGGGAGGCGGAGGAGAGGAAAATGTACATCACGTCTCTTGAAATGCGTCTGGCCGCTGTTGCCGCCCGCATGGCAAAGCCGGTAAAAGGCGACAGCCCCGAAAAGCTCAACGATGAATACATGCAGATCGCAAACCTGATCCGCGAGGAAAAGCGAAAGGGCGCGATTTAACCGGACGCCTGCGCCCGGTAAAGCGCATACGTTCGGTGTCTGAACAAAATGAAGATCCCGAGGCCAAACGGCCTCGGGATCAATCTGTTAAAAAGTGCTTTTTTAAATGGTGAGGGCGTTGCTTCCAATATCATCGATTTAAGAAAGGAGCGCGCCACACTCGGGACGGAAAAGTCGTCTCCTACAGAAAAACAGATGTTTTACGCGAATCCAACGCTGTATCTGGCCTTGTAGGGGAGGCGTTTCTGTCAAGAGCAACATGGTTTACAGAATGTGCAACAACATGGTTTACACATTTGCTCTTGGGTCGCCCTCTAAGAGATACGCTTTTCTGAGCGTATAGGCTCGGTTAATAAGGTCAATGCGACCTATTTTGAACTGCCTAAAAACCAGAGTAATCTGCCCGGGCAGATTAGATTCGCGTACGGCAATTGTCTTTCCGGCAAAGGCCTCACTCAAGAATAAGCCCTGTCCGTTATAGTTGAAATATCCTGTTTCTTTTACTTTGCACAGTTTGTATTCAGAACCGTATTCCCAGTCGGTAATCTTATCCGGCATTCGTTTTTCACTGGGCTTGTAATGCGCAGAGGGAACATCCAGCTTCAATGAAAAATGCGGTCTGACCTCGTTATAGAACATACGGTATTCATCGAAACAAGTCTGTGCATGAGTTTGGTCTGTAAACGATTTTCCTTTTAAGCATTCTCTGGTAAAAGAACGATTGAAACGTTCCTCTTTTCCTTGGGTCTGAGGATGCCTTGGCTTTCCGTGAAGCGTCAATACGCCAAGCTCCATTAGCCATACTTCAAATCGAGTGTAACCGAGGCTTTGGGGCGTGCCCCATGGATTACCGTTGTCGCAAAGGAAGCTGAACGGCAGTCCATACTCCCGAAAAAGACGCTCCATTACCGGTTTTACCGCGTCAAAAGTCTCATTTGTCAAGGCTGCAATGCAAAGATTGAAACGGCTGCAATCATCTATGATATTAAGAGGATGACATTGGTACCCGTTCTCCATTCGGAAGCATCCCTTAAAATCAGCTTGCCACATTTCATTGGGAAAAGACTTCTCAAAGCGCTGATACGGCGCGGCTGCCTGACTGGCTTCCGGCTCGATCAGTCCGTGCCGCGCAAAGACATTGTTGAATGTTCTGGCGCAAGGAAGGTCTGTGTAACCGGCGTCCTGCATTATCCTGCGCAGCTT
>JAZSFI010000424.1:0-3224 GCA_045532135.1 Clostridia bacterium
CATTACTATACTTCATAGAAATACCCCCAATACTGCGTGTCCAGTATTGGGGGTACATATCATTCGGGTCAGTTTTATATTTTTTACTTGTTTATCGCATCAATCAGAATATCCATCGCTTCCAGATAACCGTCGAATCCCTTTCCTTTGACCGTCGCGATGCAGGCTAAGCGGATATAGGAGATTTTTCTGAAATCCTCACGCGTATCGGGATCGGAAATATGTACCTCGACCGTTTTGATGCCGGTGGATTTGACCGCATCCAAAATGGCAACCGAAGTATGCGTATAGGCGGCGGGGTTGATCACGATGCCGTCGTACACATTCATAGCGGACTGAATCGCGTCCACCATTTTGCCCTCATGGTTGGTCTGGAAAAAGGAAACGCTGACGCCTCTTTTGTCCGCATGGGCGGTGATCAGGTTTTCAAGGTCTTTGAGCGTGCGGCTTCCGTAGATTTCAGGCTCGCGTACGCCCAAAAGGTTCAGGTTCGGCCCGTTAATCACGAGTATTTTCACAAAAATCCCTCCAGATTTTGTTCGCCGCGTCTTCGATTGCAGCGTCGTTTGAGATCAGCGCGTCGCGCGCAAGGGCGTAAAAAGGCGCGCGGTCCTTTTCCATTTGAACAAGATCCTTGGAAAGCGGGCGGCCTTCCCTGGGAAGAAGGCTTACGTCCCGGGCAATCTGATAAACGCGGGCGTTGCGTCTGAGGTTTGTTCGGTTGTCCTCCCTAAGAGGCGCGCCGCCGCCGGTTACGATGATCGCGCCGCGAAGAAGGGACAGGCGTCTTATTACGCTTGCTTCCCGTTCGCGGAAGGCCGGAACGCCCGCTTTTTCCATAATTTCGGGAATGGTCATGCCCGCTTCTTTTTCAACCTCCGCGTCCGCATCGTATACGGGAAGGCCGGAAATCTTTCCGAGCATGTTTCCGATCGCGCTTTTTCCCGCGCCGGGCATGCCGACAAGGGCGATGGAGGTTCGCGCCTGCGCAACTTCAGAAAGCACGCGGTCGATTTCCGAATCCGGAATTTTTGTGTCCAAAAACCATTCTTCCGCCTGCTTGGCCTGCGCGACCAGCATGCTCAAACCGTTGACCGCAATTTTTCCGGCCTTCTTTGAAAGGCGCAGAAAATCGGTAAGACGCGGATTATACACAAGATCCATGCATCCCTTTGCGTTTTGAAACCGCGCGGGATCCACTGCTGCGCCCTCGGGATTCGGATACATGCCCACGGGGGTTGCGTTGACAAGAATGTCGGCGTCCTGATGCAGATGAAGGTTTTCATAGTTGTTTTCGCCCGTTCGGGACACGACGACAACTTCCCTCGCCCCCATCTTCTTTGCGGCATACACCACCGCGCGGGACGCGCCGCCGCTTCCGAAAACGACGGCTTTTTTGTTCATAAAATCGATTCCGGCGCGCTTTGCCATGTAATAAAGGCCGTAAACGTCTGTGTTGTGGCCGATTTTTCTGCCGTTTTTAAAAACGATGGTGTTTACGCTCCCGACTGCCTTGGCTTCCTCGGTCAGTTCATCCATAAAGGGAATCACGTCCCTTTTATACGGAATCGTAACGTTCAGACCTTTCAGGCCGGGGGTGTTTAAAAAGCTTTCGATTTCATCCGGCTCGATTTCAAAAAGGCGGTATTCTTTAAGCCCGAACCGATCGTGAATGATTGCCGAATCGCTGTGCCCCAGCTTTCTTCCGATTAAGCCGAAAATCTCCTTTTTCATATCACACCACCGGATAATTGCCCAGGAACGTGAAGGAATCAACGTGCTTTTCAAGGTCGGACAGCATCGCCGTAACGCCAGGCGCATGGATGTTTGCGTCCAGATCCAGATAGAAGCGGAATTCGAAATCGCGGCCCGGCACAGGAATACTTTCAAGCTTGGTCATGTTTACGCCCCTCGCAGACAGGATGGACAGAATTTCCTCCAGCGCGCCCGCGCGGTTTTCGCAGGACACGATCAGGCTCATGTGATCCGCGCCGGCATAGATCGCGGGCTTTTTGGATACGAGGATGAAGCGCGTATAGTTGTTGTCGCTGTCCTGAATATCGCTTTTTAAAATTTCAAGGCCGTAGAGCTTTGCGCAGACGGGCGAGGAAATGGATGCAACGGACTTGTCCTTTCCGGAGGCGACGTCTCTCGCTGCAACGGCGGTATTGGCGTACGCCGTTGTGTGAACGGAATCGCCCAGGGACTGAATGAATTTTGAACACTGGCCAAGCGCCTGCTCGTGGGAAATGATCTTCTTTATATCGCTCATCTTTGTGCCCGGAACACCCATGAGCGCATGATGAACGTTCAGTTTTGTTGCGCGGACAATCGTGAAATTGCGGTTTCGGATCAAATCGTATACCGCGCGCACAGAGCCGTTCATGTTGTTTTCAATCGGCAAAACGCCGTAATCGCAGAAACCGGAATCGACCGCATCGAATACGCCCGCAAAGGTCTTGACATACATGATGTTTCCGCGCTTGACCAGCTTTTCGCACGCTTCCTGCGAATTTGCGCCTTCAACGCCCTGGCATGCGACTGTTCCGGTCTCGGGGAAAACGGTATCAACCGGCTGAACGGCGGCTTTGATCCGATCGGTCATGGGCGTGTTTCCGTAAAGCATGTTGCCCTGCTTCGCCTTGGAAAGCGACATCAGCACCTGAAAAAGGCGATAGGCATACGCCTCGTCCGCGCCGGATTTTTCCATAACGTCCTTTAAAATCTCCCGCTCTCGTTCGCGGTTTACAATGGGAAGGCCTTTTTCCTTTTTATATTCGGCAACCTTCTCGGAAAGCGCCATGCGCTTTAAAAACAGATCCAGTATGCCCTTGTCCACTTCGTCAATCTGATTTCTGATTTCAAGAAGATCCATATTATTTTCCCTCCAGCATCATGTCCAATATTACAAGCGCGCAAACCGCTTCCACAACCGGCACCGCGCGGATGACCACGCAGGGGTCGTGCCGTCCGGTAATCTCGATTTCGGTGTTTTCACGCGTTTCAAAATTTACCGTTTTCTGCTTTTTCGCAATGGACGGCGTGGGCTTGAACGCCGCGCGAAGCGTAATCGGCATGCCGGTCGTTATGCCGCCCAGAATTCCGCCGGCATGATTGGTTTTCGACCGAATGTTTCCATCTTCGTCAAAGAAGAATTCATCGTTGTTCTCACTTCCGCGCAAAACCGAAGCATGGAAGCCTTCTCCGAATTCCACGCCCTTTAC
>JAZSFI010000111.1:0-2188 GCA_045532135.1 Clostridia bacterium
ACAGAACGACATGGCTACGATCCGACTTCCCGCGACTTCCTGCTGGATCGTATCTGGGGCTATGAATTCTACGGTGAGACCCGCACGGTCGATGTACATATCCGTCACATTCGTCAGAAGCTGGGCGACGACGCGCATTACATCGAAACCATCCGCGGCGTAGGCTACAAGTTTAACGATCGTCAGGAGAATCGCTTATGAGATTAAGAGCCGCTTTAATTGCGACTCTGCTGAATGTTGTTGTATGTTCGCTGCTGATCGCCGCATGTTCGATTACTGCGGCGAACATACAAAACTCCATCATCGAAGAAGAAATGAGAATGATTTGCCGATTGACCGGAGATATGTCGGGGAAATCGGAGTTTCAGGATGCTCCCAATGATTACCTAAACGGTATTTCAGATGAAGGGGACATCCTGTTCGCTTATTTCGAGGAAAATGGCGAAGTCGCATATCAGAATAACACATTTGATTTTGATTTTCCAAGCGAATCCCAGCGTACGCATTCATCCGGCGATCACAAAATCTTTCGAATGAAAACCGAATTCGGTCAGAGACTGATCTGCGTTTCGAAATCATTGGGAGACGGAAGCGTAGTTGTCTTCGCCAAGAAGGCTGTAATTGCTGCAGAAGCCATGGGAAGTTTCCTTTGGCTCATGATTCTTATTGTTATCGCCGCTTTGATTATGCAGTTTACGATCATCTATCGATCTGTCGCGCGTTCCGACAGTATGGTAGAATCGATTATGCGCGTGCTTGAGGACTTCACAGAAGGCAATTTTGACAGCAGAATCAAAAACGCTGTTGCGGGAAGCCAGTCCGTGGCTGCAAAGTATAATGCAACGTTAAGCCGCGTTCAGGACAGAGTATTCCGTCAACAGCGCAAAAACCGCATTTTCGGTCAGGTAATCAATCAGATGAAAACCGGCATTATCACGGTCGATAATGATCTTCTAGTCGGTTTTACCACAAACATAACCGGTGATCTTTTCGGCGTCGATACGACAGATGCGGAAAATCAGCCGTTGTATTCTGTTTTTAAAAACGAAGATCTTGAAGACGCGTTCAAGGATGCAATGGGCTCCAATACGGGAAATATGTACGTAAAGGAGATTGAAGGCAAAACCCTGCAGGGCGGCGTCAGACCTTTGCGCATTTACGCATCTCCTTTGTATCGTGAGGGAAAATCTGCAGGCGTTATTGCCGTAGTTGAAGATATTACGGAAATAAAGAAACTTGAACAGCTTCGAACCGACTTTGCCGCAAACGTTTCTCACGAAATGAAAACGCCGCTAACTTCCATCAAAGGCTTTGTCGAAACGCTTCAGGCCGGCGCAGTCGATAATCCTGAAATGGCGAGAAAGTTTTTGAACATTATCATGATCGAAGCGGACAGACTCACCCGCCTGATTAACGATATTCTTTCCATCACGAAGATGGAATCCGGAAACGAAAGCGTTGAGATCAAAAAGATTGCCCTTGACCGTGCGGTCATGGAAGTCTGCGACCTGCTCAAGATTCATGCGGACGAAAAGGAAGTAAAGGTAAACGCAAGCCCGAATGAAAAGCCAGCCTTTATCATGGGCAACCCTGATCGTATAAAGCAGCTTTTGATTAACCTGATCGAAAACGCAATCAAATACAATAAGATTGGCGGAAGCGTAACGGTGAAAGTGCTTGAAGACGACGAACATGTTCATTTAAGTGTTTCCGATACGGGAATCGGCGTAAAAGAGGAGCACTTAAAGCGCCTGTTTGAACGTTTCTATCGCGTTGATAAGGGCAGATCCCGCGCCATGGGCGGAACGGGCCTCGGCCTTGCCATCGTTAAGCATATCGTCAACTCTATGGGCGGCTTTATTGAAGTCAGCTCCAAATACGGAGAGGGCACAGAGTTTTTGATCACGCTTATGAAAGCCAAAGACGAGCAAATGCAAATCACCGAAACGGCAAGTGAAAATGAAGATACGGAGGAATAAACGGATGGATGTAAGAAAGTTCCCCGGCACCGAAATTAATACTTCAATACTTGGCATGGGATGCATGCGCCTTCCGGTATTTGATTCGGAAGATCATCCTGTTGACCACGAAAAGGCTGTCAAACTCATTAGAAAGGCCATCGACAACGGTGTTACCTACATCGATACTGCATACGGATATCATGGCGGTGACAGCGAAGTCACGGTTG
>JAZSFI010000583.1:0-14929 GCA_045532135.1 Clostridia bacterium
GTCTTCCTAAGACCGCTTGGCCTCCGACTTAGGGAAAAGAACGCCTGTCAGTGTCAAGAAAACAAGCGAAGCTATGGGAAAATTTAAGAAAAAACCTGCGCCGGTATATGGATGAAAGGTGCAGAAAATATACTGTGAGACAGACAAAGCGGACGCTGATCGGGCGTCCGCTTGAGAAGATTGAGATGTTTTATTCTTCGGGATTTACGTCGAGGCGCTGACGGGCGACGAGTTCGGCAAAGAAGCCGTCCTGCTTGATCAGTTCGTCATAAGTGCCGTCTTCGACGATATGGCCCTTGTCGAGCACGATGATGCGGTCGCACTGGCGAATGGTGGACAGGCGGTGCGCGATCACGATGCGGGTGCACTTGAGGTTGTCGAGGGAGTCGGAAACCTGCTTCTGGGTGAGGTTGTCGAGCGCGGAAGTGGCCTCGTCGAACATGAGGATTTTGGGCTTGGGGGCGATGGCGCGGGCGATTAACAGACGCTGGCGCTGACCGCCGGAGATACCGCCGCCGCCTTCGGAGATGATGGTGTGAAGGCCCATGGGCATGTTGTTGATATCGTCCGCCATGCCGGCTGCTTCGGCGGCTTTCATGGCTTCCTCAGCGGTGAGACCCGGCGCGGAAACGGCGATGTTGGAATAGATATCGCCCTGGAAAAGCTTGCCGTTTTGCATGACGACGCCGATTTTGCGGCGCAGGGACTTGAGATCAAGCGAGGTGAGGTCTTTTCCGTCGTAGTAGATGGCGCCCTTCTGCGGGGTTTCAAAGCCGAGGATCAGGCGCATGAGCGTGGACTTTCCGCAGCCGGTCTTTCCGACGATGGCGACATACTGGCCGTTTTTGATCTTGAGGGACAGGTTGTCGATGATCATGGGCGTGTCCGGGGAATAGCGGAAGCTTACGTTGTTCAGTTCGATCGAACCGCTGATTTTCTCGACAACGCGCTTGTTCTGCGCGACTTCCGGCGCGGTCTTCAAAATGGGATTGACCAGATCAAGCGTGGGCTTGATGCGCGCCACGGAGAAGGCGATGGTCGCGAGCATGCCGATGGAGCTTGCGAGCATACCGTAGGCGGTGTTGAACGCCATGTAATCCGCGGGGGTGATTCCGGAGGTTACGGAGGAGAAATAGAAGATGATGGTTCCGATCATCGAAACGATTGCGGGCAGCGTGGAAACCAGATGCACGCGCAGGGGAAGCGAGTAGTTTGCGGCGGCATAGGGCTGATAGCCTTTGGCCCACTGGGCAAACGCGCGGCGCTCCGCACCGGAAAGCTTGATCTTCTGAACGCCGCTGAACAGGCCGTACACGAGACCGGAAAGCTTTGCGCTGGTGTTCATGGACTTGGTCAGAATGTTTAAACGCGTCATCACGGAGGCGATGGAGAGGAACAGCGTGACCAGAATGATCGCGATTGCCGGAACGGCCAGCGCGGGCGCGTAGGAGAAGATCTGACCGATATAGACGAGGGAGAAAACGCTGGTGAGACCGGTGGTCAAGAAGGTTTCGACCAGCATACTGCACAGCTGGGTGATGCCGTTTAAGCGCTTGGAAAGTTCACCGGAGGAATAGCCCTTGAAAAACGATACGGGCAGGGACATCAGGCGGCCGAAAGAGGCTGCGGAAACCGCCGTATTCATTTTGGTGGTGATTCGGCTTAAAAGCGTTGTCTTTACAAGCGACGCCATGGAGGACGAAACTGTAACGCCGATCAGCATGCAGGCCATCGGGAGCACCAAAGCGGCGTTTCCGGAGGGGATTACATCGGAGAAAAGGATGCTGTTGATCGTGGGCATGAGCATGCCGATCAGGGAAACCGCCAAAGTTGCGAGGGCGATCAGGATGAAATCGAATTTCGAAAGCGTTCCGAGGATGTATAAAAGCAGATCCTTGATGCCGATGGATTTGAGCGGCAGGGGCTTGTAAAAGCACATGGCCTCGGGCTGGATGAGGTGTTTGTTTTTGGATGTGACTTTTACGGTTTTGCCGGTTTTGTAGTCGATGAAGCGATAGCCGGAAAGGCCGTCGGGAATGAGCGCGATGACGTCGCCCTCGGCGGTCTGTCCGAGAAGCGCGCCGATGCCGCTTTTATACCAGTCGTCCGTAAGCTCGACCTTTCGGCGCATGATGCCGGAGGGACGAAGCAGAAATTCCAGAATTTCTTCAACGTCGGTGATGGAGGCGGGCACTTCGGCCTTAGGAACGTGATAGAAGCTTAAAATGTCTTCAATTGCGTTCTGCGCCTTTTCGCGGTCGTTTTTGAGCGCCTGATTGATGACGGATTTGCCCATAACGACGGAGGACAACTGGACAAAAGAGCTTTCAAGGCTTTGCTGGTCATTTCGGATGCGGGATTTGATTTGCTCGTCAAACCAACTCATAATCGTCCTCCTTTCTTATTCGGTCGTTACAAGCGTCGTGTAGTAGCCGCCCAAGGCCATCAATTCATCATGCGTTCCGCGCTCGACGACTTCGCCGCGGTTGAGGACGATGATTTCGTCGCAGTCGCGGATGGTGGAGAGGCGGTGGGCGATGATGATGCAGGTGACGCCGCGGTTTTTGATGGCTTCAACGACGTTGTATTCGGTCTTTGCGTCAAGCGCGCTGGTCGCTTCGTCCATGACGACGATGGTGGGATCCTGCGCAAGCACGCGGGCGATTTCAAATCGCTGTCTCTGTCCGCCGGAGAAGTCCTTGCCGCCTTCAAGCAGCTTATGACTGTAACCGCCGTCGCGGATCATGATGTCTTCGTGAATCTGCGCGTCTCTTGCCGCCAGAATCATTTCGAAGTCCTCGATGGAATTGTCCCACATTTTAATGTTGGAGGAAATGGTGTCTTCATACAGGGTGATGTCCTGATCGACGACGGCGAGCGAGCCGGTGAACACCTCGCGGGGAATGTCCTTGATGGGTTTTCCGTCAAAGAGAATTTCGCCCTCCCACGGCTGATAAAGGCCGGAAATCAGCTTTGCCAGCGTGGACTTTCCGCAGCCGGAGGAACCGACGAAGGCGACGCGCGCACCGGGCTTGACCGTCATGGAGAAATCCTTGATAAGGGGATTTCCCAGGCGGGAATAGCCGAAGGTGACGTTTTTCAGAACCACTTCGCCGGACAGCTTGGCGTAGGTGTCGTCCGTGGAGAAGGGATCGAAATCGTCTTCTTCCTTCTGGGGCTCTTCTTCGGGGAGATCCTTGAATTCGACGTCGGGCTTATAGCTCATAACGTCTTCAATGCGCTCCATGGAGGTTTTCATTTCCTGAACGGATTTTGAAACGTCCATAAGCTCGTAGACAGGCACCAGGAAGGAATGCATGAAGCTTTGGAAGGCGAGCAGCATACCGATGGTGTACTGGCCTTTGATGATGAGAAGCGCGCTCAGCATCAAAATGGCGATTTCGGAGAAGGAACGGACGAGACCCGGCAGGGTGTCCCACACGCGGTCGAGCTTGGTGGCTTCCACGTCTGCCGCGTTTACTGCGGCGGAATAGCCTGCCCAGCGCTCAAAATAGCCGTTTTCCGCGCCGGAGGCTTTGATGGTTTCGATCATTTCGATGCCGGCAACGGTTGCGCCGTAGAGCTTTCCGCTGTCACGCATGCGCACGCGGCTGATATTGATGCGCTTGTTGAGCGCGATCTGGTTAAGCCACAGGTTGATGCCGATGGACGCAACGCAGACCATGGTCAGAAGGACGCTGTAGCGGATCATGATGATCAGGTACAAAACGAGCATGATCAGGTTGATGACGACGGGGCCGAGCTCTTTGATGAGCGTTGCGGCGATGCCTTCGTTGGATTCCTGACGCTCGGCAACGTCGCCCGCCATGCGCTGGGAGAAAAATTCCACCGGCAGGCGAAGAACATGCCACATAAACGATGAACTGGACACAATGGCCAGTTTGCCTTCGACCTTGGTTATGTAGATCGCCTTGGCGAGCCCGACAACCGCCTGGACAAGGACGACCGCGGCCATCATGCCGAGAAACGGATAGAGCCATTCCTGATTGAGACCCACCAGCAGCTTATCCATGAAGATCTGACCGAATACGGGATAGATCAGATTGATGATGGCGGCGATCAGGGTGGTCAGAATGATAAAGGCGATCGCCGGCGCGGTGCCCTGAAGACGGGCTTTGGCAAAGGGGACGATGCTCTTGGGCTTTCCGCCTTTTTCGAAGTTTTCGCCGGGCTTCATGGAAAGGTAAACGCCGGTGAACTCGCGGTCGAGCTCTTCGGGGCTTACGTGAACCGTGCCGCGCGCGGGGTCGTTGATGACGGCTCTGCCTTTTTTGTCAAAGCCGCAGAAAACGACGAAGTGGTTAAAGCCCCAGTGAAGGATGCACGGCGTTTCGGCAGTGTCCAGAACGGACGTATCGCAGCGGAAACCCTTGGCTTCCATGCCGTAATTGCGGGCAGCTTTCAGGATATTTTTGGCGGAGGATCCGTCGCGGGAGACGCCGCAGTCCACGCGCGTCTGTTCCAGCGGCAGCCATTTTCCGTAATATGCCAGAATCATCGTAAGACTTGCTGCGCCGCATTCCAGCGCTTCCATCTGCATGATGACCGGCACCTTTGCAAACTTTTTCTTCTTCTCCATTTGCTTTTCTCTCCTTAACGGAATACCATCTCAATGGGACGGTAGGTGTCGGTGACGACAGACACGGTGTATACAACGCCGTCATACAAAGGCGCGTCCGATTCGAGAACGACGGCGATATTCCAGCCTGTGATGCCGAGAGAAGCAAGCATATAGTCGGAAGTAATGTCGCGGCTGGCTTCGTCGAAGGAAAGGGGATGTTCTGCAACGGTCAGAATGCGGCCGGTAAACGTTTCGCCGGAACCCTGGGCGGTGATGGTGGCCTGCATGCCTTCCGTGAGCTGATTGGCAAGGCTGCCCTGCGCGTAGCACAGGAGCTGATCATCTTTTAAGTGACCATTGAACTGAACGGTTTCGTTGAGGCTTCCGAAAATGCCCCAGATCAGAAGGCCAAGCACAACGGCGAGCGCCGTTGCGAGGATCATCCAGCTGGTGGGGTTGGAAACCTTGATGAAATCATTGAGCTTTTCAGGCGATGTGATTCGCTCCATGCTGGATTTCTTAAAAAGGTTATTTTGCATACGTGGTGTTCCCCTTTCCGATTTAAGTGCTTATTCCATCTGATCTGCGAGGATCAGCTTGAGCTTATTCCGCGCACGCGCCATGACGGCGGCAACGGTGTTTTCGTTCATTTGCAGGCGCTTGGCGATTTCGCGGTTGGTGATGTTCAAAAAATACTTGTAATAGATAAACATGCGGTCTCGCTCGGGCAGATCTTTAAGCGCCTTAAAAACCATTCGGCGCTTGGGGTTTACAATGCGGTTGTATTCGTCCTCAAAATCGACCGACAGCGTGTTTTCAAAGCCCGCTTCTTCATCGTCTATGCTGCTTGTCGGCCTTGTTTTTCTGTAATGGTCGATCAGCGTGTGATCTGTAATGCGAAAAAGCCAGGTCTTCATGGACGCCTTTTCGGGATCGAAAAGGTGCAGGTTCCTAAGAACCTTCATAAATACCTGACTGACAATGTCTTCCGTGTTCTCCCGGTTCAAAAGCTTATAGAAAACATAGTTGTAAACCTGGGAGAAATATTCTTCGTAGACCGATTCGATTGAGATTCGCTCTACCGTATTTCCCATTTGGATCGCCTTCTTTTCCTACGGAATGAGAGGAGGGTTGAAAGGAAAGTCTTCCTCTTTCGGCGCGCGCGCGTTCGTTCCTGCGGCGTTTAAAAATTCCAGCTCGTCATCTTCCAGCGGCTGCGCATATGCCGCTTCTTTCAGATGCCTGAGCAGCCTTTTTTTGAAAAGCGGCGCATCTTCGGAAAAATCGAAGCAGCGTTTTGTTTCCATGCTCATTTAGATCACTCCTTTTGCATATACGCTCTTAATATACTATACGCACCATGCAAAAATGGCTTTCGGTATAAAGACGTTTTCTTTAATGCGCGCGTATAAACGCGCCTGATGCAAAACTGCGATGAGTATTCGATGGACAAATATTCACCCGAAATGATATTCTTACCTATATTATATGCTTTTCGTCAAAAATCGTCAAGGGGATGAGGGGGCTTGCGGCTTCCATGCGCGTATTGGCGGCTGTAATTTGCGTGATTTCCGGTTCGTTCAGTTTTCCGAAATGGTTACACAGCCGCCTTTTTCGATGGAAATCAGGCGGTCAAAATACTGAATCATCGAGCGGCGGTGGGTGATGATGAAGCAAAGGGGCGTTGAATCCGTCTTTTCGGACAGACGCGTGAGGATGGCTTTTTCGCTGTCCTCGTCCAGCGCGGAGGTCGCTTCATCCAAAATCATGACGGGCGCTTTGCGAAGGAATGCGCGGGCGATGGCAATTCTCTGCGCCTGTCCTTCCGAAAGTCCGGTCGCCTTTTCGCCAAGAAGCGTTTCAAGCCCGTCCGGAAGGGTTCTCACAAAGCCTGCGTCCGCATCGTCAAGCGCAAGATACATTTCATCTTCTGAAGCGGAAGGGTTGCCGAAGAGAAGATTTTCGCGGATTGTGCCGCTTAAAAGTGTGTTGCCCTGCGGAACATAGGCGATCATACGTCTTACATCCGCCGTAAGCGGCTCCGAGGTATCTGCGTAGCGGAATGAGATTTTGCCTGCAGACGGCTGAATGAGGGAGAGAATCATGCGGATCAGGGTTGTTTTGCCGACGCCGCTGGGTCCCATGATGCCGATCAGCTCGTTTGCCTGCGCGCTGAAGGAAACGTTATTTAAAACGTCTCTCTGGTCGTAGGAGAAGGACACGTTTTCGAATGATACGCTGACTTTGTGCGGCAATTCGCTCATGCCGCTTCTTGCTTCGTCCGGAATGTTTTCAAGCTCCATGATTCGGTCGGCGGAAGCCAGAATGCCGATGGCCTGCGGGAGCAGATTTCCAAGGCTCATCAGCGGCTGCTGAATCTGGGAAAACAGGGACAAAAACAACGTCATTGTTCCGTAAGTGATAATACCCTCGTGAAGATTTGCAATGCAGTAGCCAAAGGAAAGAAGGTAGCCGAGCGTAAAGAAGCATCGGACGATGTTGCTTGTGAAAACACCCATTTTTGTGCGCTTCATGGTCGTGCGGATGGTGTTGTTTACTAGTTCGCTCAGCTTTTTGCGGCTTTCTTCTTCCATGCAAAAGGTTTTTACAACCGAAATGTTAGCGGCGCGCTCCTGCAGAAACGAGCGGTACGCCGCCTCGTTTTCCTTTGCCTCAACGGAAAGCGCCTTGAGCTTTTTTCCGGTCAGAAGCGAAACGATCAGTCCGCAGGGTGCAAGCAGAAGCGCTGAAAGCGCCAGAAACGGCGAAAAACGGTACAAAAGCACGAATGCAACTACAAGGCGGATCAGGATCATGATCAGAGAAGGAATGGCGGATGTGATGCTGGCAGCAACGGAACCCGCGTCGGACGTTAAACGCGTCAGAAGATCCCCGGTGTGGAATTTGCTCAATCCAAGATAATCCGCCGTCAGGAAGTGATCGAAGTTCTTCATGCGGATGCGGAAGGCGAATTTTTCGTTTACGTATGTGGATACAACGCCTACGCCCACGCCCATCAGAATGGACACACATGTCAGAAGAATCATGGTCGTAAATGCGCGGGCATAGGGCATGCCGCCGGTTGCGTTGTCGACCACTGCGCGCGAAACAAATGAGCTTGCGAAGCCGACCAGAATCAGAACCACATTGACCAGCGTCATCAGAAGAAGGATTGGCCAAAAATGCTTGGTCTGCTTTGCGATCCATACGGCGTACATCCTGACTTTTTCAGGGCTTTTTAAAAGCGCCCACAGCTTTTTGAACTTTTGTTTCATGTTTGTTCGTCTCCGGTTACAAAGAAAATGAACGATCCGATTAATCATACATCAAACGGGTATAAACTGTCAAGAAACGGGAAAAGATATTCCAAATAACGGTTTATGGTTCTTTCTTGTGGGTAGACATTTTTTTCGCTCTGTGCTATAATTTAAAAGAAGAAATTTATCGTTTATAAAACGAAAATATGCGTTTAAACTCATCAGAAAGGAACGACGAAAATGACTATCGATAAGAAATTAAACGGCTCCGCACTTACCATTACCCTTGAAGGCCGCCTCGATACCACCACTTCTCCCAAGCTCGAAACAGAGCTGCGTACTTCCCTCGGCGGCGTAACCGAACTGGTTCTTGATTTTGCCGGTCTTGAGTATCTGTCTTCCGCCGGTCTTCGCGTCATTCTGGCCGCGCAGAAGGTTATGAACCGTCAGGGCAGCATGGTGATCAGAAACGTCAACGAGACCATCAACGAAGTGTTTGATATCACCGGATTTGCTGATATCCTTACCATTGAATAATTCTACGCCAGCCGGTTTTCATACAATTGCGCAAGGCGGATGAAAGGAGAATAGTATGGCTGAAATCACTTTGGCAGCAACGGTTGAAAACATAAACGCCGCAACGGATTTCGTTTCGGAAAAGCTGGAAGAGATGGGCTGCGCCATGAAGGCGCAGATGCAGATCTCCATTGCCGTGGATGAATTGTTTGCCAATATCGCCAACTATGCCTATCCGGATGGTCAGGGTCAGGCGACCGTGCGCGTCGATCAATCCGAAGACGGGAAACGCGCTGTCATTACCTTCATCGACAGCGGAATTCCATACAATCCACTCGAGAAGGAAGATCCGGACACCACTCTTTCCGCTGAGGATCGCCCGATCGGCGGTCTTGGAATCTTTATGGTCAAAAAAAGCATGGACGATATGGCTTACCGCTTTGAAGACGGACAGAATATGCTGACGATCATCAAAACAATTGCGCCGTAAAAATACGCAGAATACAGAAAAGACATACAAAAACGGAGCTGCCGGATGTGAACGGCGCTCCGTTTTTCGTGTGTGCCGGACGGGCGTTTTCACATGTACCCGTTAAGACTATGAGGGATCAGGCATTTTCCGTCATGGAAGGAAAGGAGGTCAATTTCCCTGCATACGCTTCGCCGACGTGTCTGATGAGCCACTCGTAGGCAGCCAGAAGGTTTACGGGGCGCTGGGGAGTCCCGTGCGCATCGGTTGCGATTGCGTCAATGGCTTTGTGTTTTAAAAGAAGATTTCTCATACGAAGCTGGGAAAGGGTTTTGGGATGAAGGAGGGTGCCTGCGTTCATCTGAAATAATGCGCCTGTTTCCTCGCGGAAGCGCAGCGCCTTTCGGGGCGCCCAGAGGAAGCAGCGGCAGCGTTCAACGTGGGCGATGATCGGTGTATAGCCTGTGCTGTTCAATGTGCGAACAGCGCGCAAAGCCTCCTGATAGGAGATGTTTGGAAGAAGTTCCATAAGGACATAGTCCGTCTGCCCCATGGGAGGGGCATCGCCCCGGCGAAGCGCATCCGCTGTTTGATAAGTCCATGCAACCTCTGCGCCCGGGAGGATTTCTATATCCCAGCCGCGACTGATGCAATATTGCTGCGCCTCATTCAGCCGTATTTCGTATTTTTCTTGATCGAAAGCTACGTAACCCGGACAAACGTGCGGCGTTGCATAAATGCGCTTATAACCCTGATCATGCGCTTCGGCAAGCATTTTATGCATGTCTTCCGCTGTTTCCGGGCCGTCGTCCAGATCCCAAAGGAGATGCATGTGAATATCGGTAAGAAAGGGCGTCATTTTTTCGCAGTCCTTCCGTATCGGTAATACTTACGATAATGACCGGAATATCGGCCGGAACGGTAGTAGTAATAGCGGTTGGAAATGCCCCTGAACTTGACGCCGTTTAAAACCGCGCCCAGCATTTTTGAACCGGTTTGCTTGATGTTGTCTACAACTTCGCCGATTTCGCGCTGGTTGCCCTTTCTGTAGCCGACAACCAGCAGCGTTCCGTCGCAGAATTTTGCCATGGCAATCGCATCGGAAAGAAGGACAACGGGGGGCGTGTCGATCAGAACTATATCAAAGTGTTCACTCAATGTTTGCGTAAGCGCACGCATCTTGTCGGTATCAAGCAGCTGCAGCGGATTGGGCGCATGATGTCCGGCGGGAATCATGAACGCGCCGGGGATACTGGTTTGATAAACGACATCGTCAAGCGCACAATGCCCGGAAAGGTAATCCGAAAGGCCGTAATGTTTTTTTGTGTTGTATCGAAGCTGATAGTCCGCCTGAATGCCGGATGCGCGAAGGTCGGTGTCAACCAGAACCACGCGGCGGCCAAGCTTTGCAAGCGTTCTCATAAGCGTCATGGAAACGTAGGATTTGCCTTCGCGCGGATAGCGGCTGGTGATCAGAATGCGCTTGATGTCCGGCCCGCAGTAGGAAAGGTTGGTGCAAAGCGTGTTCATTGCCTCGTGGCTGACGAAATCGTCCTCTGCAAAGTTTTCAATCGACAGATAAGGCGTTTTTGCATCCTTTGCGGTTTTATTCTCCGAAGGTTTTTTCGCGGTTTTCTTTTTGTTTTTGTGCGCCGGGAAGACGGCAAGGGTCGGAATACCGCCGTAAACGGCGATAGACTCTGGAGAGCGGGGGCGATTATCCAAAACAAACATGAGCGTAATCAGGCCTACGCCCAGAACGCTTCCGAGGAGGAAGCCCGTCGTCATGCGCCCGGGGCGCGAAATGACCCTTCCGGCGCTGGGCTGAAGCGCGATGGAAAAATCGCTGGGTTCTTCGCCGCGCATGGTGTTGATGATAAAGGTTTTTGCGGCTTTTGCGTAAGCGTTTGCGATATCCGCCGCCAGTTTTGCATCGGTATTGGTGGCTGTGATATAGAGAATGCGCGTGTCCTCCGGGTTCGTTACGGAAATCATGCCCTGCATGCTTGAATAGCTGTAGGGAAGATTCAATTCCTCAATGACCATTTCGTGAACTTCCCAGGTTTTGAAAACTTCCTGATAGTCCATGGTCAAAGCGGTTCCGAGCTGAAGATTGGCAAAATTGATGCTGCCGCTTGAGGTATCGACGATGTATAGTTTTGCAGTCGCAGAGTACATTGTTATGGTCGCGGATACCCTCGAACTCATAAACAGCGCGCCCAGCGCAGCAAAAATTACGATCAGCCAGAATTTTTCCAAAATGGCAAAGAACAGGGCGACAAGATCGATGGTCTTCGGCTCCTGCTGCCTCGAACCCGATGCAGGCCTTTCGGAAGGATTCTCGGTGGACGCCAGCGTTTTCATTACTATGGCCGTGACATTGGAAACCATCTGCGGATCCAGATTGGACGGATCGGAAGAATGGTTTTGGGTTTCATTCAGCATGTATTTTCTCCACCCTGTGTATCAGTTGTCGGTGATTTCTTCCTCCAGCGGTTCGCTGATGACGATCAGCATAACGGGCTCAAGCTCCATGTCGGGAAGGAAGAGCTGTTTTAAAGCAATTTCCACGGAATCAAGGTTCTTTTTTATGTCGTTAAGCGCGTTGGCTCTCAAAACATACCATTCCATCCAGGGCGATTCCTTGGCATCCTCAATCGGGAAGCCGGCAAACACGACCATTGCCTTTTCGGGGTCGTAGACGGTTGCAAAGGTGACTTCCACATTGACGTCGCCGTAGGTGTTTTTATAATCCTTATCGCGCATGGCGACGATATCATAGGCGACAAGCGTTTCGTGCGCCACATCTTCAGGCAGCATGAGAAGCGCTTCGTCCTTGCGCTCCTGCGGGAAATAATCGAGAATCGGATTGCCTTTGGAAAGGTGTTCACCGATTCTGGCAACTTCCTCTTCCATGGGATCGGTCAGATCGACAAGCCATACGCTGAAGGTGTCCTCGATGATCTCGCCCCATTCCGTATACCAGCGGTGCATGACGATCACGTCTTCGGAGTCCTTGCTGAAGCTGGGCGGCGTCTCATCTCTATAAATATATTCGCCCCAGATTCTTCCGCCGCGCGCGCCGATGCGGTCGGTCAGCACGTGGAAGCTTACGGGCTGCTTTGAAAGCGCTTCCCAGTCTTCGGATGGGATGTCCCAGCGGATTTCGCCCAGAACCTCCACCCGTCCGCGGTAAGGATACCAGATGTATTCGCCCGTTTCCTGCGGGATGCCCATTACGACAATGACAAGCTCGCCCACATAGTATTCAACGTCCAGGCGCATGACGGTATGAACGGTTTTGTCCGTTTTGCCTGTAAGCTGCAGGCGCATGCTTTCGGTCATATGGAGAAGGTCAATATTTGCGCCGCCAATCAGCTGCGTGATTTTTTCCTGCGTGGGGACGTCGTAATAGCGGGCGGGACGGTTGCCGCCTTTCCAGACGAAATCATATACATCATTCAAAAGCGCAATCGATGTGTCGTCCGGCTCCATTGTCTCGATCAGGCATTCCTGATCGGTGATGATCTCAACGACCGAGTCCTGCGTCATGACGGCAGGCGCATCGATATAGTCGCTTCCCAGCAGGGATTCGGCAAATACCGCTGTATGAATCAAAATGAGCAAAACAAGCGCGGTCAGAATTTTTTTCATCCGCAGCCTCCTTATTTAACGAAACCAGATATCGGCGACGAGGCGTTTGAGCGCAGCCTCGTCCACCCAGAATTCTGCAAAGCCGTATTGATCGATTTTATGATCGCCGCTTAAAATCCGCATGGCGTTCCATTCATAATCGTCGTAGGCGTTTATGTCGTGAAGAAGCGTGTTGATCGTCGTATCGGACAGCATATGTCCGTCGAGAAGTTTGAAAATTTCGTGAAGCTTTCCCTGATCGCCTTTTGCCGTGCGGCGGAACTGAACGAGCAGACCCGACAGATACTGCTGCTGCCTGGCCATTCGGCTTGCGTTGCTTCCATCGGCGACGGTCATTCGGCCGCGGACTAAGAATTCCGCCTGCTTGCCCATAAGGCGCATTGTCGAACCCTTTTTCATCGCGCGATCAAACACGGTAAAATCGTCGTACAGCGTAACTTCAACGCCGCCCAGTGCATCGTTGACCATTGGAATTGCCGTCATGTCCATAACGACATAGTGGTGAATGTCGATTCCCATCAGAAGCTTTTCAACGGTGTTTACGGTGTTTACGCTTCCGGACGTGTTTACGCCGCTGTAGGCCTGCGCGAGGCACAACTGCATCACGCGCGTTCCGGAAGGATCACCAAACACGCCGTAGGTCTGCATTTCGACCATTGCGTCCCGGTCGAGCATGATGGGGGTAATGCTTCTGTCCATACGGTCAATGCTCAGAACCACCAGAAAGTCGGCCTGTCCGCCGCGCTGATGGGTGGAGATTTTGTTCACGCTTTCCTGATCGAGACCGATGATGAGATAATTTGTGATTTCATTTTCGCGGTAGTGAAGCGTCTGCCCTTCATGCTCCATGGTAAGGGAGGACTCAAAACGCCCGTTCAGGGAACCGAAAACCGCTTTGTTGTTCGTGACTTCATCTTTTTTCAACACTACCACAAGTACACACAGCATCGCTGCCCAAAGGAGTATGCTGCATATGATCAGAAGAATTCTTCTGGGCGACAATGCGCCAAATCTGCGTTCCAATGTGTCGCCTCCTACGGAAGAAAATGCATGCGAAAGACGAATGCTTCACAGGGGAAAAAACGTTTTTTTGCGGGATAAGCCGCCATATCTGTCAAATGCCCATCCCTCCCCATAATCATACATATTAATGATAACACATGCTTTTTTTCATGTCAACCGACTTTTTGGGTTCATTAATATATACGGACTGCGGAAAAAACGATTGCGGTATCGGATGCTGAAATCCCAAAATTTAAATCCGGCTGACGCAAAAGAAATGCATCCGCCGGATTATATCAGTATTCCGTTCGCTCAATAACAGTTTTTTTCATATTCGGGCTCAGACGGTTGAAGTATTCCGAGAACCCTCCGATTCGAACGATCAGATTTTCATGCTTTTCGGGATTGTTGTACGCATCGATGAGCTCCTCTTTTGACGCGCATGTGACCTGCAGCTGCATGCCGCCCATCTCAAAAAAACCCTGAACCAGAGGTTTTAACAGATTCGGAAGATTCCTCTTCGAAATCCGGATGTTGGTAACGGGCGTTCCGAGCACTTTTGAAAGGTTTAAAGACGCGACGCTTGCAAGCATGGCGGTTGGCCCCATTTTGTCGCGCCCGTAGACCGCGCCGCAGGAATCGCACAACGGATCGCCCTTATCGCGTCCGTCGGGCGTGGCGTTTACGCCGAAGCCTGCGATTTCATAGGTGGTAAACTGGTTTGAAACGGCGAAATACCGGCCGCCGGGCGTGCAGGTGTGCTTTTCAAACTCGGGATAAATGCCCTCTGAGAGGACGGAGGCGATTTCGCTGACCTCGCGTATGTCGTTTCCGTGCTTTGGCAGGCGCGCGCAGCGGGCGAGGAAAGCGGGATCGCGCGAATCAAGCAGGGAAATAAATTCGTCCGGCGCATACAATTTTTCATCGTAAATCAGATGCTTGACGGCGACCATGGAATCGATTACGTTGATTAAGCCCGCCACATTCATGACGCTCCAGTTGTACCTTGCGCCGCCGGCGTTGAAGTCCTGCATTTTGTCGATGCAGTCGTCCACAAACAGCGTGCGAACAGGCTGCGGACGGAATTCGGCGCGGGTTTTGCGGTAGGCTTCGAGGATTTCACAGGTTTCGGAAATGACGCGCCGGGTTTCATTGAGATAGCCATCCATGAAGGAGGAAAACGTGTCATGCCGGGATAAATGATTTCGCATGTACTGATCGAAAATCAGCGCGGTATTGATGCCCGCGTCGTCCGAGCCTACGTTGGAAAGCCCCTCGATCATGGTTTCCGTGCAGCCGCCGAAGGCGATGAATTTTATGTCTTCCTCCGTGACCTGAGGAAGGCGGCTGTTGATTTCGCGCTTGAAAAGCTCCCAATTATACATGGCGGGCTGACCGCAGCCGGAAGACAGCGAACGATACGCCGCCTGCCAGATCTCGTCCGGCATG
>JAZSFI010000318.1:0-5281 GCA_045532135.1 Clostridia bacterium
AAACCGTGAAACAGGTTCAAGAACATCCTTAAGCGATCTGTAGTACCATGCATGCATTTTCTTATCGGTAACGCTGAAACGCTCGAAAAGCCTGTTTCCGATTTTGTCGTAATCGCGCTTCATTGCCCGGATATTGGAAAGCTTGTCGGAAAGCGCAACGATCAGCTGTTCTTCGTCCGCGATCACAAGCTTGTCAAGCGTTGCCTGCTTACATTCTTTCCACGTCGCATTCTCAGGCGCAATGCAGGTTTCCGCTGCCACGAGATCAGCAACATGCGCGCCGAAGGCATTTTCAATATCATCCTGCGTTACACCCTGGCAGTCTTCAACCACGTCGTGCAGAACCGCCGCGGCGATTACACACGCATCGTCCGACATGGTTGCGGCGATCGCGGCTGCCTCCATGGGATGCACGATGTAGGGAATGGACGTTCCCTTTCTCGTCTGCTCTTTGTGCTTATCCGCCGCAAACGCAATGGCGCGCGCGAGCATTTCTTCGCCGGAGATGGATTCCGGCTTGTTTGCCGCTTTCTTTTTCCTTCTCCTGCGCCGCTTCTTTGCGGGAGAATCCGGCTTTCCTTCGATCATTTCCATGACGTCCTCGGTGGGTTTATAGAAGGAAAGCTTGAGCTGCGTATATTTCTGACCCAGAAATTCTCCTTTGATGATAAATTCGCCGTGCGTTTTGCACGCTGCCGGCTTGTACCACTTTTCAATCGTGCCCTTTTCATCGCCCGACCATTCCAGGCTCTGCATGCACTCCGGACAGTGAAGAAGGCCGTTGTTGGCTTCCTCCCACGCCGCCTGCTGCGACTGGTGACGGTGCGTTTTGCCGGTGGCGATGGGCTGGGGTTCCTGCGCGTTTTCCTGCGCCTTTTTGGGCGCATTGTATTCTTTTATTCCTTTTTCAATGTCCAGTTCCTTCATGCAAAAGGCGGTCAGAATCGCATCGTTGAGCGCGTCATGCAATGTAAGGTTGACATAAACGCCCAATTCCTGCGCAATATTTTTAAGACCCAGACTTCCGTGATCGGGCTTTTGAGCGGCATAAATCTTCTGACCGTCATACCAGGGACAGGCAGGCGCTTCCAGGGCGTGAAAGGCGAGGTTGTTCAAAAATACGCGTCTGTCATCCGCGCCCCAGCTGAAAATCGCGTCCACGCCGTCCAGCCATTTTGCGAACTCCGGCGCGGCGTACGGAAAATCCTCGCCGCTTGCGATGTCGCTGTCGGTGATATGGGTAAGCTTTTTTACGTATCTGTCCAGCCTGCGGCCGCCCGCAAGGCGTACATACATTTTAAAGGTATCCACGGGATTCATATTATGATCCGTCTTTACAGCGCCGATCTGAATGATTTCCTCATGCATTTTAACGCCCGTTTTGCTCGTGGGCGTCCACATGGGATTATGGTATTGATTCCATTCAAGATCGATTACAACGTAATACACGTTTTTTCCCCTTTCAATGCATATGCATTCAAGGTATTATAGCATGATGCAGCCGTTCGCGCAATAAAATTTGACTAAAATTAGCACAAAGAGCAAATTGAACATAAAACAAAAGGCATGCCGCCCGTTTTTGAGGCGCACGCCTTTTGTTTTCTACCGTTTGGGGCAGCCCAGTTTCTCCAGATGCCGTCCAATGTGCTTTTCAAGCGCCAGCGCATATTCCTCTTCATGTCCGCGCCAGAAATCATACAATCGGTCGCGGAAAACAAATGTGCCCTTCTCATCTTTATGGCTCAGAATCAGGCCATAGGTAATGTGAATCAGCTGTCTGGCATCGTCGTTTTCAAAAAGATCCGAAAGCGCTTCATCCGAAAGCGAGTCAAGCGCCGGCACCTTGTTTAAATCGGTCGTCACATGATAATACTTCGTGGCTTCATGGAAAGCCTCCAGCGCGTAGGCATGAACTTCTCTGTAAAGCGCAGGGTCGCATTCGGCGACAATCCGCATCGCCTCAAGCCAGTTTGTCCCTGCAGTTTTGACGTGATATCTCTGGCGCGTGTTTTCTCCGACGGACGGGAACACGGAAAACTTGTCCGAGCCCGAATGCACGCTCACCTTGTGTCCGAAATGGCGGGCAATGGCCGCGTGAACCTTCATTTCGGCGTCAAATTGATCGGCATCACCGATATAGTCGATGCCCTTTTGGAATTCTCCTATGAATCTGGGCGCGATGGTCATGAATTTCACGCCGCGCCTTGTAAGCTCGCTTGCAACAAAATAATGCTCGGCAGGCTTGGTAGGCGTTCCCGTCTCGTCGATCGAGATTTCAAATTCGGCCTTGTATTTTCCGTCCTTCAAGAACTCATCGTACATTTTGACGGCAAAGTCCAAAGCGTCTCCATAGATGCCGGACACGCGCGCCAGCTCTTCTTCGGTAAAGGCAATCTCATTATCCTCCACCCTGAACGTCCTTCCAAGATAGATATCATCCACCCTCTGGCTGTACGCGCCCGACGCATCGGCATGAATGTGGTCGGAAAGATCCAGCGTAATCATCGAAAATCCGAGCGACAGCGCATATTTGATATCCTCCGGCTTTTTGAGATGATCGCCGTCCGCGCCGAAGCCGTATGGGAAATCCTCACGGAACACATACAGGCTCGCCGCATCCAGAACGTCTTCATACGTGCGGCCGGTGAGGTTCAGTTCGCGGATCGACTGCTGCGCAAAAACCGGCATCGCATCATACTTTTCAAACACTCGGATGTGCCCCGGCGCGGCAATGCCCAGCCGGTCGCCCACGCCGATGCTTCTGTCCCTGTTTAACACCGGAACGGGCGCGGTAAAGGGGAAAAGTTCCCTTATACGGTTCATGACCGCATGATTGATTTCAAAAACATTTCTTCCTTCTTCGCCGCCAAAGTAGGGCTTACCCTCGCATACCAGCGCATCACGTCCGTCATCCATCCTTGCAAGATACACATTCGCCCCTTCAAGGCTGTGACGGGATTTTTCGTAGATTTTCATAGACGCCTCCATTCGCAATATAAGGCATATCCATATGCCCCGTCTGCGCGTTCATTTTCATTAATATAAGTATACACTGTCTTGATCCGCCGCGCAAGATATTTGACACAGCATGAGGCATTAAAGTATAATCTTATCAGGCAAAAAAGGGAGGGGCGAACATGCATTCAATCTTCACAGAAAAGACCGTCCGCTGGTTTTCATCGTCCGTCGGAACGCCGACAAAGGCGCAAACGCTGGCATTTCGCGCCGTGGCCACGGGAAAAGACGCGCTGATTTCCTCTCCCACCGGAAGCGGAAAAACGCTGGCCGCATTTTTATATTTTCTGGACGGATTTTTGCGCCGCGCGGAAAAAGCGCCCCTTCCAAGCGAAACCGAAATTCTCTATATTACGCCGTTAAAAGCGCTTGGAAACGACATAAACGAAAACCTGTCCCGTCCGATAGAAGGGCTCGGCCTTAAAGGAATTGTGACGACGGCGATTCGAAACGGCGACACCACGCCCGGCGAGCGACAGGCGATTTTGCGAAAGCCTCCGCACATTTTAATCACCACGCCCGAAAGCCTGTATCTTCTTTTGTCCTCCGCCTCAGGCCAAAAACTCCTCAAAACCGTAAAGCACGTGATTCTGGACGAATTTCACGCCACCGTATCGACCAAGCGCGGCGTTCACATGATGCTCTCGCTTGCGCGGCTCGATGCGCTTTGCATTGGGCGCGTTCAGAGAATCGCGCTTTCCGCAACCCTCACGCCCCTCGAAACTGCGAAGAAAATCCTATCCGGCGACAATGAATGCGAAATCATCGCGCCTGCGTCCGAAAAAAAGACGGAGCTTATCGTCGATACGGCAGTAAACGACATGCGGATTCTGCCCGAAAACAGCATCTGGCCGCATCTGGCCGACCGCGTAACGGAAGCGACCAAGGATTCAAAATGCGTGCTCGCCTTCGCCGACGGACGCGCAAGCTGCGAACGGCTCGCCCACAAGATCAACGAACGCGCGGGCGATGTGCTTGCGCGCACGCATCACGGCTGCGTATCAAAAGAGCAGCGGCTGGAAGCCGAAAGGCAGCTCAAAAACGGCTCTCTCCGCGTAATGGCGGCAACATCCTCCATGGAGCTTGGAATCGATGTGGGCGACATTGATCTGGTTGTTCAGATCGGAAATCCTCTGTCCGTTTCCTCGCTTATGCAGCGTCTGGGCCGCGCAGGACACAGCCCGGGACGCACAAGCCGCATGCGCATGTATTCAAAAACCGCCCAGGATACGCTTTTTTGCGCGCTCACGGCAAAAGCCGCGGCGGACAACAAAATCGAGCCAATTCTGGAACTTACTCAGCCGCTGGATCTGTTGTGCCAGCATCTGATTTCCATGGCGACAACGGGCGAGTATTCCGTTTCGGAAGCAACCAAAATCATAAAAAGCGCATGGGCTTACAAAAACCTGACCGAAAACGACGTCCGAAACGCGCTTTGTATGCTTGCGGGCGATTTTGAGCATGCGATCGACCGCCCCGTCCGGGCAAGAATTCTCTACGACCGCATTCACGATACGTTCAAAGGCGACAAATACACTTCTCTTCTCGCCCTGTCCTCCGGCGGCACGATTCCGGACAGAGGCTGGTATGCCGTTTTCACGCGCGAGGGCGCGCGCCTTGGAGAGCTCGATGAAGAATACGTATTCGAAGCGCGTTTGGGCGACAAATTCATGCTTGGCGCATTTCCGTGGGTAATCGTCGATATCACGCGCGACAGCGTCATCGTCGAAAAAACCACGCCCGCCGGCGCAACTTCCCCATTCTGGAAAGGCGACGGAAGCTTCCGCTTTTACGAGACCGGCAAATATTTCGGACGCATTCTTTCTTCCATCGATCAGGCGGCAAAGCGATCGGGCAGCGCTCTGAACGAAATATTGGAAGGCATGTGCCTGACCAAACCCGCTCTTGAGACGGTAAAACGCGTGGTAAAGGAGCAAATTTCCGCCTGCGGAAGCCTTGCAACCGACAAGCGGATCATTCTCGAGCATTTTTCCGATGAAGCAAGCGATCATCAGATGATGGTGCACTCCGTATTCGGCGGACGCGTAAACCGCGCTCTCGGCATGCTGCTTTCCCGGGAGGCCTGCAAACTGACCGGCGTCGATGCCCGCGCATATGACGATGACGACGGAATTCTGATCACCATGATCGGCGGGCGCGAGGTGCCGGACAACCTTTTTGCCCGCATCTCCCCTGAAAACCTCGCTTCCGCCCTCGCCTCCATGATGCCGGGAACGCCCATGTTTTCCATCGCCTTCCGTCAGAA
>JAZSFI010000346.1:0-1834 GCA_045532135.1 Clostridia bacterium
GTAAAGCTTTCCGGCGGTCAGAAGCAGAGACTTTCCATCGCCCGCGTTTTCCTGAAAGACCCCGCGATCCTGATTCTCGACGAAGCAACAAGCGCACTTGACAATACCACGGAAGTTCTCATTCAGGAGGCGCTGGACGAACTTTGCAAGGGAAGAACCACGCTCGTCGTCGCGCACCGCCTTTCCACCATCCGAAACGCCGATGAGATCGCCGTCGTCATGAACGGCCGAATCACCGAACGCGGAACGCATGAAGAGCTGATTAAGCAGGGCGGAACTTACAAGAGCCTGTATTCGCTCCAGTTCAGAGACAACGACTATATCGCCTAAACGTATACAAAAAAACGGCTGGCTCCCATAAGGGCCAGCCGGGTTTTGCATGAAAAAGGGTGAATGTGATGGAATTTTATTGGAGCAGAAGATGGAGGTGCGCCATCAGCGCTTCATAATCTCCGTGCTTGTAAACGGAAATGTCGCGCCCATTCTTATTGAGAAGGCAGTCCGTTATCAAAAATACACTGATCCCTGCTTTTTCTGCGGCGGTATCCTCGACTACGTCGTTTCCGATCATGAGGCATTCGTCTGCCTGCAGGCCATTTTTTTCAAGAATTTCATTGTAATAAGCCGGATTGGGCTTGCAGAAATGCGAGTTTTCATAGCTCGTGACATAGGAAAAATCACAGGGATGTACGCCTGCCCATATCATTCTGCTTTTCTGGGCAATCATAGGGAAAATGGGGTTTGAAGCGAGAATCAGGTTTATGCCTTTTTGCTTTAAGAAGGAGACGACTTTGTTTGCGTTTTCCGTAAAACTGCAGGCGGCTTTGACGGATGCAAATTCGTTTTTATAAAAGTCCTCAAAGATGGGTTCATCCGTTTTGCCTTTTTCAGGGAAGATGGCGGAAAATGTCTTCCAGAATGCGTCCTCGTTGGATTGGCTTCCGTCGTTTTTGACCATTGCGCCGGTGCCCGTCCAGATGGCGGAAATCAGTTTTTCCGCTTCATAGCCGTGCGGCGCAAGGCGTGCGGCAAGCCCTTTGAAATAAAGTTTGGTGAAGGCGTCCTGATCCAGCGGAAGGAGTGTTCCGTCAAGATCGAACAATACGTTTTTGATTTTGGAATTCATGTGGTTCTCCTTTAATGCGCGTTTTCGTTTTTATTGAAAAGATACATGCAGGCGGCGGACAGGAAAAATGCGATAAAACCGAATACGAACGGAAGCTTTGCGCCAAGTTCATAAATGAATCCGGCAAGTGCGGAGCCGAAAATCGAACCGAAGGATTTTACGGAATTGAACGCGCCCATGACCAGATTGCTGTTTTCGCCTTTTCCGAGAGATGCAGTCTTGTTTTGAATGAGCGGCAGCGATACAAAGTAAAACGCGAAGAAAACAACGTTTATAATGATGAAAGGAATCATTTGGGATGCGAAAATAACGCCGATCATCGATAACGTGCAAACGCCCATCACGCCGGTCATGTATGCGGAAGCGTTCTTCTTTTTCATGATCCAGAGACACAGCGTACTGTTGGCGATGAGCGAAATCACGCCCAGCGCCGCCTTGATCACGCCGTTGTAGCCGGAGGACAGGCCGAATTGATCTCTCAGATAGAAATTAAAAGATTGCACAAAGGCAATATAGCCGAGGTTTGAAAGTCCGTATACAAGGAAAAACAGCGCAATTAATTTGGTCATGAATTTGCGGCACCGAAGGATTGCGGAAAAAGGATTGCAGGATCCTGCAAGCATTCGGGGCGTTAGACGTTCAAGCCCCGTTTGCCTGTCGTCCTTGAGCGCAAGATAATGGAGAATGGACGTGCCGGCAAGCGTTATG
>JAZSFI010000164.1:0-1691 GCA_045532135.1 Clostridia bacterium
TGTGGGCGGATGGAGCGTTTTAAAAGATGCGGAAAAGGTCAAGCGGCTGATCGGCGTATCGCCGCAGGAGACTGCGGTTGCGCCGAATCTGTCGGTAAAGGAAAATCTTGCGTTCATGTGCGGAATCTGCGGGCTTTCCAAAGAGAAGACGGAGGAAAAGATCAAAGAACTTTCGGAGCAGTTTCATTTGAATGAGGTTTTTTCAAGAAAAGCCCGGAATCTGTCCGGCGGCTGGCAGCGGCGACTGAGCATTGCGATGGCGCTGGTCGGAGACGTACGGGTGTTGTTTCTGGACGAGCCGACGCTTGGGCTGGACGTGATTGCGCGCCGCGAGCTTTGGGATGTGATCAGAGAGCTTCAGGGCAGAATCACCATCATACTGACGACGCATTATATGGAAGAAGCCGAGGCGCTTTCAGACCGCATCGGCATTATGAAAAACGGAAAGCTTTTGAAAGTCGGATCGGCGCAGGCGCTGAAAGAAATGACGGGTGAAAACGATTTTGAATCGGCGTTTGTTTCGATTGTGAAGGGGGCTCAGATATGCGGATGATGACATTTGCACGAAGAAACGCAAAAGAGATTCTGCGCGATCCGATTAATCTGGGCTTCGGGCTTGGGTTTCCGCTGGTGTTGATTTTCCTTTTAAGCAGCATTCAGGCCAATATTCCCGCAGACCTGTTTGAAATTCAAAATCTCACGCCGGGCATTTGCGTGTTTGGACTTTCGTTTATGACGCTTTTCTCGGCTTCACTGATTGCCAAAGACCGCGAAAGCGCGTTTTTGCAAAGACTGTACACAACGCCGCTTACGGGCGCGGATTTTATTCTGGGCTATATGCTTCCGATTCTGCCGATTGCGGTTGGACAGACGGCGGTATGCTGTCTGGCTGCATCCTTTTTGGGCTTGACTTTTACAATCAATATTGTATATGCTATGATCGGAATCATCCCTGCAGCGGTATTCTATGTTGCGCTCGGCCTTTTGTGCGGAAGCATTCTGGGCGTTAAGCAGGTGGGCGGCGTTTGCGGTGCGCTTCTTACGAATCTTTCCGCATGGCTTTCGGGCGTGTGGTTTGATTTAAGCCTTGTTGGCGGGGTTTTTGAGAAAATCGCCCATGTACTTCCGTATGTTCATGCAGTGGAAATGGAAAAAGCGTTGTTTGCCGGAAATCTTGATGCGGCGTTTCGGCATAGTCTGCCGGTTATTGTTTATGCAGGATGTGTGGCGGCCATGGCGGTTTTCCTGTTTCTTAGGCAAATCAAAAAACAGTAAGGGATCGGGGTATGAAATACAGGCTCGTTATCGACAAAAATGCGGACGAAGAGATCATTGCGGTCGTCCGCGCGCCGTCTTCTCTGACGCGCGAAATTGAAAACCTCGTTATGAATTTTTCGGGTTCGGATTTCATTGTGGGATACAGGGAAGGCGAGACGAGGAAAATGGAGTTTCGCGAAATTGAGTGTATCACCGTTCTTGAAAGAAGGGTGATTGCGATTGACCAAAAAGGCAGCCGTTATCGCCTGCAGGAGCGGCTTCGCGATCTTGAAGAAGCGCTTCCCTCCTATTTTATCCGTATAAACAAATCCACGCTTGCCAACGAGCACGCGATTCTCCGTTTCGATGCGGCATTTTCGGGCGGCGTGGATGCTGTGTTTCAGTGCGGGTATAAAGTCGGATCGTAGCCATGT
>JAZSFI010000133.1:0-3655 GCA_045532135.1 Clostridia bacterium
GGATGGAGCCGAAATCGCGCATCAGCTGAGAGGTGCATTTGGTGATGAACGCGCCTTCCTTGCCAAAGCGCTCGGCATAGGTTACGCCATGATAGCTTTCGTCGGGCTCGCAGAGACCGGGGAACTTGTCCTTGTGCGCCATCCAGTCGAACTTTCCGCTGTCAACGATTGCGCCGCCGACCGCTGCGCCGTGGCCGTCCATGTATTTGGTGGTGGAATGGGTGACGATGTCTGCGCCCCATTCAATCGGGCGGCAGTTGATGGGCGTGGGGAAGGTGTTGTCCACAATCAGCGGAACGCCGTGCGCGTGGGCGGGTTCGGCGAACAATTCAATGTCCAAAACGGTCAGCGCGGGATTGGCGATGGTTTCGCCGAACACGCACTTGGTGTTTTCAGTGAAGGCCGCGTCCAGCTCCTCGCGGGTGCAGTCGGGGCTTACGAAGGTAGCGGTGATGCCCATGCGCGCCATGGTTACGGAAATCAGGTTGAAGGTTCCGCCGTAAATCGCGGAGGAAGCGACGATGTGGTCGCCCGCGGAGCAGATGTTGAAAAGCGCAAAGAAATTTGCGGCCTGTCCGGAGGAGGTCAGCATGGCGCTGGTTCCGCCCTCGAGCGCAGCGATCTTCGCGGCCACGTAATCGTTTGTGGGGTTCTGAAGGCGGGTGTAGAAATAGCCGCTGGCTTCAAGGTCAAACAGTTTGGCCATATCTTCGCTGGTGGCATATTTGAACGTGGTGCTCTGATAGATCGGAATCTGGCGCGGCTCGCCGTTTCCGGGGGTATAGCCGGCCTGCACGCATTTGGTGTCGAGGCGATAATCGGGCATGGGGATCTCCTCCTGAAATATAGTATTGATGGACGAAAAAGGTAGGGAAAGTGCGCTCAAAGCGGATCATTCCTCCAGCAGGAATTTATACTGCGCATCGCACAGCGCGCGATAGTGGCCTTTTTCGTTTTTGATCAGCTGTTCGTGCGTACCGGCTTCCGCGATATTGCCGTCCTGAATGACCATGATGCAGTCTGCATTTCGGATGGTGGACAGGCGGTGGGCAATGACGAAGCTTGTGCGGCCCTTTAACAACTCGTCCAGCGCTTTTTGGATGAGGATTTCAGTGTGGGTATCGATGGAGGACGTGGCTTCGTCCAGAATCAGAATCTTGGGATCGTTCAAAAGCGCGCGGGCAAAGGAAATGAGCTGCTTTTGTCCCACCGAAAGGCTGCTTCCTCGCTCGTTGACCTGCGTCTCGTAGCCCTTTTCCATCTGCATGATGAAGTCGTGGGCGTAGACGGCTTTGGCGGCGGCAATGACTTCTTCATCCGTTGCATCCAGACGTCCGTAGCGGATGTTGTCCATGATGGTGCCGGAAAAGATGAAGCTGTCCTGCATCATGACGGACATCTGCTCTCTGAGAGAACGGAGCTGAACGTCGCGAACGTCGTGCCCGTCGAGCTTTACTGCGCCGTCGGAAACGTCGTAGAAGCGGCTGATGAGGTTCACAACGGTGGATTTGCCTGCGCCTGTGGGACCGACCAGAGCGATGGTCTGACCGGGAGTGACGGTGAAGCTTACGTTTTTCAATACGACTTTTTCCTTGTCGTAGGAGAAGGTAACGTTTTCAAAGTCCACACGTCCCTCAATCGGCGGAAGCGGCTTTGCGTTTTCCTTGTCCTTGATTTCGCTTTCGGTGTCCATGATTTCAAAAATGCGCTCCATGGACGCCATGGCGGACAAGACGTTGTTGTAGAAGTTCGAAAGTGTGTTAAGCGGCTCCCAGAATCTTCCAAGATACCAGATAATCAGCATGAGGTTGGCCAGCGCCAGCGGCTTTACCGGGTCGCCCATCATGATTACGCCGAAAATGTACACGAGAATTGTTCCGCAGGTGCCGGTGAAGTCCAAAGCGGGCCAGAAGGCGTTGTTGACCTGAATGGCTTTCATCCAGGTGTTGCGGATGTCATTGTTGACATTTTCAAACGTTTCCTGATTTTCATCCTCGCGAACAAACGCTTCCGTCACGCGCATACCGGAGAGGGATTCGTGCAGGTATCCGTTCATGGAGGAGGTTTTTACGCGCACGCGCTGCCAGCGCTTTCGCATGACGCGTTTCAGCTTAAAGAGGATGAAAAGAAGGAAGGGCATGATGCACATGGAAATGAGCGTCAATTTCCAGTTGACAACGAGCATGATGACAAGAAGGATGACGAGCGTTAAGCAGTCAACCAATACGTTCACGATGCCGTTTGTGAATAAGTCGTTTAAGCTGTTTACGTCGTTTATAACGCGGACGAGGATTTTTCCGGCGGAGCGGGTGTCGAAAAACGAGAAGGAAAGCCCCTGAATGTGCTTGAACAGGTCTTCTCTGAGCGTTGCAAGCGCGCGGCGTCCGGCGGAGTCCATAAGGCGCACGCGGTAGCGCACGCAGACCGCGCCGATAATCGCGGTTGCGATCATGCCGATTAAGTATTTATAGATGTCCGAATTCATCTGTTCAAGCGCGTCGATGGCGTTTGAAAGAAGAAAGGTGCTTCCAAGAGAGCATACGGCTGCCACGACCATGAGAACAAGCGCGATGCACACGCTTCGAAGGTACGGCTTCATGTAGGAAAGGAGACGGAAGAACTGTTGTTTATTAAACGGACTCTCAAGCACTTCATCGTCAATCTGTCTGAGCATTTTGGCCATTAGAGCGCGCCTCCTTTCGCCATAACGGTTTTGAGATCCTTATACTGATCCTGAACCATGTTATAGTATTCGCCTTCCATGGAAAGAAGCTCTTTGTGCGTGCCGCGCTCAACGATGCGGCCGTCTTTCAGAACCAGAATGAGGTCGGCGTTTTTAACGGAGGAAATTCTGTGGGCGATGATGAAGGTCGTGCGGTTTTTGAGCACTTCCTTGAGGTCGTTTTGGATGAGGTATTCGGTTTCCATACCAACGGCGGAGGTGGAGTCGTCCATTACCAGAATCGCGGGATCAGTCAGAACCGCGCGGGCAATGGCGATTCGCTGTTTCTGGCCGCCGGATAAGCCGATGCCGCGCTCGCCCACGATGGTTTCGTAGCCCTGCGGCATGTGGTCGATAAACTCAACGGCCTGCGCCACGTGCGCCGCTTTTTCGACTTGCTCATGCGTCGCATCGGGACGGCCGAAGCGGATGTTGTCCTCCAGGGTGTCCGAAAAGAGGAAGGTTTCCTGCGGGACATAGCCGATGCTTCTTCTGAGCGGGGCAAGCTTCTGGTCGCGCACGTCCACGCCGTCGATTCTGACGGAGCCTTCGCGCACATCATAGAAACGGCCTAAAAGGAGAATCAAAGAGCTTTTGCCCGCGCCCGTTGCGCCCATGACTGCGACAGTCTGTCCGGGCTCGGCGGTAAATGTAATGTCCTTTAAAACGTCTTCGCCGCCGTAGGAGAAGTTGACGTGGTCAAATTCGACCTTGCCCTTGCGCTCGGCAGGATCGACGGTTTCTTCTTTTTCACGGATGGCGGAGCCGAAATCAATGTAATAAAACAGTTTTTCCGCGCTTGTGACCGCCTGCGTCAGCATGGTTACGATGTTTGAAAGCATGCGCATGGGGTTTGTGATCGTCCATACGTAGCCGTTGACGGCGATGAGCGTTGCAAGGTCCAGCGTTTTGTTCAGCACCATGTTCGCGCCG
>JAZSFI010000006.1:0-2482 GCA_045532135.1 Clostridia bacterium
ACGGAGGTAACAAAAATGAAAAAAATGTCCAAAATCCTGTCCCTTGTACTTGCTGTCATGATGGCTGTTTCCGGCTTTGTTTTTGCCGCAGCCGAAGAAAAGTATCAGGTTGGCGTTTGCCAGCTGGTTACCCATGAGGCGCTTGACGCCGCGACGGAAGGCTTTGTTCAGGCGCTTTATGACATTATGGGTGAAGAAAATGTTGAAGTCAATGTTCAAAATGCTGCCGGCGATATTCCCGTATGCGGCACAATCGTAAACAGCTTTGTTTCCAAGAAGTATGATCTCATCATGGCCAACGCCACGCCCGCGCTGCAGGCCGCCTACAATGCCACCATGGAGATCCCGATCCTCGGAACCTCTGTTACCGAGTACGGCGTAGCGCTGGGTATTGAAAACTTCACCGGCGTTGTCGGCGAGAACGTTTCCGGCACCAGCGATCTGGCGCCCCTGACCGAGCAGGCCGACATGATCCTTGAACTTGTTCCCGAAGCCAAGACCGTTGGCCTTCTCTACTGCTCCGCCGAAGCCAACAGCCTTTATCAGGTAAAGGTTGTCGAGGAATACCTTACCGAAAAGGGCCTTGAGTGCATCCGCTACTCCTTCGCTGATTCCAACGATGTATCCGTTGTAGCGGCCAATGCGGCCAAGGATGTTGACGTTATCTACATCCCCACCGACAACACCGCCGCTTCCTGCTCCGCCACCATCGGCAACATCGTTCTTACTGAAAAAACCCCCGTCATCGCCGGTGAAGCCGGTATCTGCCGCGGATGCGGTATTGCGACCCTTTCCATCAGCTACTACGACCTCGGTTACAAGACCGGCGAAATGGCTGCGCAGATTCTGAAGGGCGAAGCCAAGATCGAGGAAATGGCCATTGCTTACGCACCCGCTGTCAAGAAGTATAACAAGGAATTCTGTGAAGCGCTGGGCATTCAGATTCCCGAAGGCTATGAAGCGCTGGATGCTGAAGCAGCGGCGGAAGCGGAAGGCTGATCTTATTCAATGTTCTTTATTCGATAAACAATAACACAACTGGGAGAAATGCATCGTGACGAAAATTTTGGAAATACTCTCAACCCTGCCCGGCGCGGCAGCCCTTGGTATCATCTGGGGCATCATGGCCATCGGCGTATACATTACCTATCGAATCCTTGACATAGCGGATCTCACGGTGGACGGTTCGTTTGCAACCGGCGCGGCAGTATGCGCTGTCATGCTGATCGGAGGACACAATGTGTATGTGTCGCTTTTAGCGGCGATCGCCGCCGGCATGCTGGCAGGACTTGTGACGGGACTTCTGCATACCTTCTTTGGAATTCCCGCGATTTTGTCCGGAATTCTCACACAGCTGATGCTGTGGACGGTAAACCTTAAAGTGATGGATGGCGCGAACAGAACCGTTTCCGCGCGCAGGCTTCCCGTTTTGATTACTTCCATGAAAAACACCGATGCGATTGTGACGCTTCTCGTGGTTGCGTTTATTCTGATCGTCATTCTTTATTGGTTTTTCGGCACCGAGCGCGGATGCTCCATCCGCGCTACGGGCTGTAATCTCATGATGAGCCGGGCGCAGGGCATCAATACGAGTTTTAATCAGGTGCTTGGTCTCATGATTTCAAATGGAATCGTTGCGCTTTCCGGCGCGTTGTTCTGCCAGTATCAGGGCACGGCGGATATCAACAACGGCCGCGGCGCAATCGTCATCGGTCTTGCCGCCGTAATTATCGGCGAAGCCCTCATGAGCAGAATCGCCCGCAACTTTGCCGTCCGCTTATTAAGTGTCATTATCGGCGGCATTGTTTACTACGTCCTTTATCAGGTCATCATTGAGCTTGGCCTTGACACGGACTTCCTGAAAATGCTCACGGCGCTGCTCGTTGCGGTTTTCTTGGGATTCCCGCACATTAAGAAAACCTATTTCCCTGCAAAATCCATGAAGGAGGGTAAGAAGCATGCTTGAGATTAAAAACCTTACCAAAACCTTCAATGCAGGCACCATCAATGAAAAGGTGGCGCTTGACAACGTTTCCCTTACGCTTGAAGACGGCGATTTTGTCACCGTCATCGGCGGAAACGGCGCGGGCAAGAGCACGCTTCTGAATGCAATTTCCGGTGTTTGGAAGCCGGACTCGGGTCAGATCATCGTGGACGGCGTGAACCTCTCCCATATGCCGGAATACAAAAGAGCCAAGTTCCTCGGTCGTGTGTTCCAGGATCCCATGATGGGCACTGCTGCAGACATGGAAATTCAGGAAAACCTCGCCATTGCAAACCGCCGCGGAAAACTGAGAGGCTTTAAATGGGGCATTTCCAAGAAGGAAAAGGCGGAATACGTAAAAATGCTCTCCCAGCTTGAGCTCGGCCTTGAAACCAGACTTTCCGCCAAGGTCGGTCTTCTTTCGGGCGGTCAGAGGCAGGCGGTCACGCTCCTTATGGCCAGCATGAACAAGCCGAAAATCCTTCTTCTGGACGAGCA
>JAZSFI010000019.1:0-2151 GCA_045532135.1 Clostridia bacterium
ATATTGGATCAAACGCGCATTTACTATGAATGTATGGAAACATGTTACTTTGTTTCAACCGCGCAAAGTCCCTTGAATTCATCTTCCACGATAATCTCTCCGATGGAATCTGCCTTTAAAAATCCTTTCAAGGGGTTTTTAACGCTTATGATATTGCCCTTTACGGTCGCTTCGACCTCGCTTCTTTCAAAGGAAAGATCGGTGTTTTCCATCGTGCAGTTTTCAAGTACGAGGCCTTTGCAGTAGCAAAGCGGCTGCGTTCCGCGAATGACGCAGTTGACGAGCTTCAGATTCTCGGAATACCATGCGAGGTACTCGCCCTCCAAAACGCAGTTTTCGCACGTCACGTTTTTGGCGTGCCAGAATGCATCCTTGGTTTTCAGAACGGAATCCCGGATTACTACGTTTTCGACATACTGGAACGAATATTTGCCCGTCATGGAGAACTTTTCAATGTCCATGTTTGTGCATTCGAAGAACGGATACTGGCTGACAAGTTCTGTGTTTTCGATTTTTATATTTCTGACCTTCCATGCAAATTCTTCAGATTTGATTTTGCAGCCGGAAAGAATGATATCGTCGCATTCCCTCAGCGCCTTGATTCCGCCAAGCGCTGAATTTGAAATTTCAATGTTTTTATCGTACCATAACGCGGCTCTGCAGGTTTCAGTCATTTCGATATCGGAAATTTTGGCGTTTGTCACGTGCCAGAACGGATAGCGAAGGGCGAAAAAGCATTTTTCCACTTCGATATCGCTGCATTCTTTAAACGCGGATTCGCCGTCCGCCGGGCCTTCAAACCGGCAGGAAATCACCTTTGCGTTTTTAAGGCCGTACAGCGCACGCTCCTCATCGTAAGTTTTATTTTCAAAAATCATTTTGATTCCCCCCGGAATTTTATCAGTTTCTATTATAGCGCATGCGGGTTTCGAATAGGTGTCGCGCGTGTTATCTTTATTTAAGATACTGTTGGAAAAATTCCTGACAGACGGATTTATAGCGGTCAAAATCCCGGATAAAGCTGAGCGCGTGCCCCGCATCGGGGAAAGTTTCAAAGCGAATTTCGCTCGCGCAGGCGTCTTTGATTTCACGGCTCATATCGCAGGGAACAAAGAAATCGGCTTCTCCGTGAATGAGAAGAACGGGATGCCGGGTCTTTTTGACTGCTTCCACGGCGGATGCTGCGCCCAGCCGGAAATGACCGAACAGAAGCGATGCCAAATGCGCAAGCGGCATTGCGAGAAAAGAGGGAATGTGCATGGATTTTGAAACGCTTTTAATGATGGCGTGCGGCGACGAATAAGGGCAGTCTGCAACGATGCATTTCACATTTTTGTGATTGTATTCGCTTGCCATAAGAACGGTTGCCGCGCCCATGGAAACGCCGGAAAGAACAATCTGAACATCGTCTCCGAACCTTTCCACCAGATATTCGATCCACGAAAGTACGTCCTTTCGCTCGTTCACGCCAAAGGAGATCACGTTTCCTTCGCTGTCCAGATGCGCGCGCTGTTCGATGACCAGAGAATTGTGGCCGTTATCCCGCGCAAGCTTGTTGCCGCCGCAGAAATCGCGCACGGGATTTCCGCGGTATCCGTGACACTGCAATTGAACGGGCGCGCCGTCTTTTACATGGATGTAGCGCGCCGTCAACGTAAGGCCGTCGAAGGATTTTGTGTAGACCCGTTCAAAAGGAACGCTGTTCATCTCATAAATCAGATCGTGCATGAATTTCTGATCCTTCGTGTATTCTTCGCGGTCGGGCAGAAGGAAAGGATCTCGCGCACGGTCCGGGCGGGCTTTAAAGGTGAAAACATATGTAAAATAAGCGGAGAGCAGAATAACGATGACAAGCGCGAAAAGAATATAGAGCATAGCGATCCCCCGTAAGATTGATAAAGCCATTATATCACGTCTGTTTAGAGATTTGATTAAAGAATCGTGCGGAAATGTTGAAAAAGAAAACGGGACAGGCTCCGTCCCCTGCGAGAAAGCCGAAGGCATCCTGCAGGAGATGGGTTTCCCATCCCGCAAACGAAGTAGTTTTATGATGCTCAGATATTCAGATATCCTGCAAGTACTTTAAGTGTGTTCAACACGCCGTCCATGTGGCTTCGCTCGTAGCCGTGGCTGGCATATACGCCTGCGCCG
>JAZSFI010000378.1:0-14259 GCA_045532135.1 Clostridia bacterium
AAGACCGCCGAGAGATCGGCGGTCTTTTTGTATGCCTTTTCGGCGAATTATTTTTTCTTCTCGAGCTTGAGCGGATAATCGCCAAGATGCTCCATCTTAAAGCCGTTTGCGCGGTAGGTCTCGTAGTCGAATGCCTCGAGCTCGTCGATGGCGAGCTTGTGGAACTCGTAGAAGTTATGCCACCACTCATAGCCCGTGCCGAGATCGGCATTGAGATACGCATCTGCGATATCGCAGCCCATCTGAGGCGCTACGTAGAACGCGCCCATGGCCAGCACGTTTACACCGTTTCCGGTAATGGCGCGAAGAGCGGCGGGAACAGACTCGACCACGCCCGCATGCACATGGGGACACTTGCTGGCGGCGATATGGATGCCCATGCCGGTTCCGCAGAAGAGGAGGGCGCGGTCAAACTCGCCTTCAGAGATGCATGCGCCGACTCTCAGACCCACTCTGTGGAACATGAGATCGGTGTTTTCCTTGTCCTGATCGGGCGCGGTCACACCAAGGTCGGTGATCTCCCAGCCCTTTTTCTTCAGATGTGCAACAACCGCTTCCTTGAGGGGAAATCCCGCAAAGTCTGCGCCGACAACAAGCTGTTTGTTCTTAACCGTCTTCATACCAATGTTCCTCCCAAATTTATTTTTCCAAAGGTGCATGCATCATGTGCGTTCCGTGTGTCCATATCTCGGTTTTACCCATAAACTCCGCGCGGCATACGCAGCCGAAGGGTACATCCACATACAAATGCGCTTCGCCGTAGCGTTTTGTCCAGCGGACGCTGATTCTGCCAAAGCGCGTGTCGATTCCGGCCTGCGCGCTCAAAAGCTTCCCGGGCATACATGGTCTGACCGTAAAACGCTTATAGCCCGCGTCTTCGGGATATATACCAGCGATGTATTTATACAGAAAAGCGCCCGCCGCGCCGTACATCGGATGGTTGTGCGAATTCATGCCCGGATCTTTTTTGAGCTCAAACCGCTCCCAAACCGTTGTCGCCTCGTGCTGACGCATAAAGCCGAAGGACGGAAAATCCTCCTTGGTGAGAAGGACATAGGCATCATCGATATAGCCGTATTCTGCAAGCATGTCCAACAGATAGCGCGAGCAGAGATTGCCCGTCGTGAAAGCATAATTCGCTTTCACGAGATCATCCCTCATTTTCTTTGCCGCGCGGGGCGCATCGCTCCGGGGAATGATGCGAAGCCACAGCGAAAATGCCTGACATGCCATGGAGCCCGTAGCCATCGCCGCGTTTTTCGGATCATACCACTTATTGAGAATCGCATTTTTTACTTTTTCGGCGGTCTCGGCGTGCGCTTTTGCCTCCGCTTCCTTTCCAAGAAGCAAAGCCATTTCACCAAGCGTTTTCAAATTGAAATACGAATAGCCTGTGGACATGAATTCGCCGGGGGTGACGGCTGATTTCGCGCCGTTCTCGCCGCCCTCGCAGGCATACCCGGGACCTGCCCAGTCGCCGTAGTAGCTGTAATCAACAATATAATTCTTACTTCTTGAAAGAAGATAGTTTTCCCACGCACAATAGGCGCCGTAGGCTTCATGTATGGTTTCAAGGTCATTAAAATGGAGATACCCCTGCATGCCCGCAACCAAAAAACTGGAACAAACAGGATCCGCCGGACGCGCGCCGAAGACAAAGGGCGCAGTGCAAGTGATCGCGCCGTCTTCACTTTGCGCGTCCATCAGGTCGCGCACAATCTTGCGGAACATCACCGCGCAGTCGAAGTTGTACGGCGTTTCTTCAAACCGCACCGTCGCATCGTTCATCCATCCCATGCGCTCGTCCCTTTGAGGGCAGTCGGTGAGAATAGAATGCATATTGTCGCGCTCGGTCATCAGAATCTGCTTCTGAAGCGCATTGAGATGCGCGCTGCCCGACACAAAGAAGCTGTCCGATTCAAGATTTGTATGCAGAAGCACGGCTTCTATATTGCCGTAATCCACATCGTATCCTTCAACGGATATATATCGGAAGCCGTGATAGGTGAATTCCGGCTGCCATACGGAAAGATCTTTTGTATCGCCGCTTGCAATATACACATCCTCGCAGCCGGCCTTTCTCAAAGGCAGCGTATAAAGAAGCCCGTCTTCATCGAGTTCCTCCGCATGAACAATTCTGATTCTCTGATCCTTTTCAAGGTTTGAAAGCTTCATGCGAACGACGCCCGAAAGATTCTGCCCGAAATCCACAACCGCAACGCCCGGCGCGGGATAAGAGATCGAACGCGGTTTATAGATCCCCATTTCCCTGATCGGCGCAAGCGTCATAACGCGCATTTTTCCGCCTGGCGCATCCGCAGAAACCGCATTGGAAAATCCCGTAAAACCGGGCTCGTTCCATCCGATACGCGCGCAGTTGGCGTCATAGACCTCGCCGTCAAAAAGATTGGACCGTACACTTGCGCCCTTTCCCGCCTGCCACGCAGAATCGGCGACAATTTCTTCCGTACTTCCGTCTTCATATTCAATCTTTGCAATCAGGGAAAGCTGGCGTTTTCCAAAAAACCGCACGGGGATTTCAAGATCTCTGATCATGCCGGTATAATTGTCCCGCCAGCCGCCGCCCACACGCACGCCGATTGCGTTTGCGCCTAAAGACAAATACTTTTCCATCTCCGGATAAAACACGTACTGAATTTGTTTCGTATAGTCGGTGTGCGCAGGATCGAGATGCGTATTTCCGATTCTGTTTCCGTTTACGGTAAGTTCGTAACAGCCCAGTCCGCAGGCGTAGATCCGTGCGGATTTCACGGGTTTTTCTACGGTAAATTCTCTTCTGAAATACACCGTCGCGCCATCAGAATCACCGTCCATTGAAATCCATCCGGCTGTCCAGCGGACAGAGCCGATATAGAAATACTCCTTCAAAACGCCGGACACGTTTCCAAGGTCGTCCATAATTTCAATTTCGGCAAATATCTTTTTCCCTTCGGGAAACATTCCGCCATCGGTTCTGCATTCCTGCTGGGCGCTTTTGACCCATCCGGAATCAAAGCACACCGCATCTGAATACAGTTTCAGATGATACGCCGCCTGGTACGCGCCCTGGGCGCTTTTTGCACCCCATGAAAAAATCATTTTGTCTGTCCGTTCCACAGTTCGGCCGCGCGCATCTCCCTGAATGAGCGCGCGATTGACGGAAAATTTCACCGGCGTAAACATATCTTTTCGCCTCCGGATGTTTTGTTTTAAGGCATTTACGTTAAATTCATTATAGCAGATTAAACGCAGCATAGCAACAAAAGCGCATTTTTCTGCAAATAAAAAAATCAGATTTCCATGCAATCTGACCTCTGCTTCAACATTTATGATTTTCTCCAAAAATGAAATGACCCTTGATTGCTTCATTTTGCGATCTTCCTCTTTCTTCACAAAGTCCGATCATCCGCAATCAAGGGTCATTTCTGTTGGATCTTGATATCTAACATCTTTTTATGTACCTCGCTTTCTTTGTATTTGACTTACCCTTTTTCCGAATTCCTGCGATTCTCTTTTCTTTTAATTTTTATTTTGGATTCTCTGATCCTTTTTGAGAATCTCTTCGGTTGGGTTTGTCCGGAGGAAGCATCCATTTTGTTTTGGTGTTCTTCGCTCTCTGTGCTTAAATTATACGTCAGATTGCCCTATTTTGCAACCCGGAATTTTATACAAATTTTCTTCACTTAACATTGTTTAAACAGTAGATTCTTAACGTTGCCTATTGACGAATAAAAAGGATTGTGTTATTATTATAATGTTGGGCCTTATAGAAGGCCCTGTTTTTATAACAAATTCGGAGGAACAACATGCATATCCTTTTAACCAACGATGACGGCATCCGCGCAGAGGGCATTTTGCAGCTTGCTGAGCTAGCGGTCAAAAAAGGCCACCGCGTGACGATTTGCGCGCCCGACAGCGAAAAAAGCGCCTGCAGTCATTCCATCAGCATTGTAAAACCGCTTCATGCAAAGGAATCGACGCTGTTCGGAATGCGCGCCATTTCCGTAGACGGAACGCCCACGGACTGCGCGCGGCTGGGCGTATTTCTATTAAGAGACGACAAACCCGACATCTGCATATCCGGCATCAACCGCGGCTCAAACTTAGGCGGCGCATGCATTTATTCGGGCACCGTCGGCGCGGCAACGGAGGCCTCCATGGCGGGCTGTCCCGCTCTGGCAACCAGCCTTCGCTCCTTCACCCAAACCGATTATTCCGCCGCTTGCGAAATTACGCTTCGCGTCGCTGAATGGGCGGTCAAGCATCCTCTCAAAAGAGGCGAAATCTACAATCTCAATGTTCCTGCGCTTCCGCTTGAGAAAATCAAGGGCGTAAAATCCACACAGACGCTTGCGCCCGTATATCTGACGGAAGCAAAATACGAATCCTACAAAAGCGAATACAATCACACCTATTATTTCCTCTGCGACGGCGAAGAATCCGCCCCCTATCCCGCCGACTCCGACGATGTTTTAAATGAAGACGGCTGGGCGACGGTATCGGCGCTCACGTGGGACATTGCAGTCAAGCGCGATGTGGATGAAATCGACCTTGAAATTTAGGCGCGCGCGTATTTCAGAAGACTGATTTTCAAAAGCGCATGGTCTATCAGCGCATATTTGATCCGGGCGGAGAGCATCATCTCTCCGCCTTCGTTTTTTGTGAGCGAAGAAACATCATCCAGAAGATTCAGATACATCGCAAAAATTTCCTTCGCCGCATTTTTATCCAGCGTTTTCAGCGCTTTTTCCGCTTCCGTCCTTTTTTCAGAAAGATCGTAATACAGAACCGACAAAAGCACGCGCGCTTCCCGTTTGGAAAGCTCGCCCGCATCCAAGCGGTATGAAAAATTCATAAGGCTTTCTTCATACTCCCGAAACGCCGACACGCAAAACGACAAAGCGTCCAGCGTATCTTCATCCGCCGTCACGCGAAGCGTTACACCCTTTTCATTAAGCTCGATCACGCTTGCATTTATGCCGTTTTTCAGAAGATGCTCCGTCATAAGATCGGCTTCTTCCTTTGAAAAATACATGTTCCCAATTGAAAACCACTGTCCGTTTCTCTCCATCAGATAGCCCGCCGCTCCCCTTTTCATGTATCTTGCTGAATCAATGCGCGCATTTTCCGCCTCCCCGCCGCCCGACAGCGCGATCAGATAACATCTCATGTCTTCAAGCGCGATTTCCCTCGATGAAAAACCGGCCTCTGTCGTATGGCTCAGAACGGCTTTTTCCTGCCGGGCGCCCACGGTTGACAGGAAAAATACAATGGAAAACAGCAAAAACGCGATGACCACCGCCGGAAAAGACGCTCTTTCGCGCGGGATTTTGACCTTTTTAACCTCCGTCACCTTTTCGCCCCCGATTGAAGTTTTTTGATCCATGCCGCCTTTTTTTCGTTGCGAACAGGTCTGTTTTGCGCTATAATAGACGTATCAGTTTATGCGGAGGAAAAATCATGAAGAACTTTGTTATCGGAGCGCAGCTGTATTCCGTGCGCAACCTTGCGCAGAACGCCGAGGATCTCAAAAACACACTCAAAAGTTTAAAGGCAATGGGCTATAACACCTGCCAGCTCTCCGGTCAAAGCCGCGAAATCCCTGATGAAGTCGTGCGCGACATTCTTCTTGAAACCGGCATGACCCCCGTAGTCACCCACAACTCCATGGACGATTTTGATAAGAATCTTCCCGCACTGATCCGCCGCCACAAGATCTGGAATGTAAAATACGCCGGCCTCGGCGCCATGAGCGGCGAATATAAAGGCAGCATGGAAGGTTTTCAGAGGTTCGCCGTCCATGTAAATGAGATCGCAAAGAAGCTTGCGGACGAAGGACTCACATTCGTTTACCACAATCACGCCTTTGAATTCGAGCGCTTCGACGGTGTGCTTGGCATGGACATCCTGTTTGACAATTTCTGCCCCGAAGCGCAGTTTGAGCTGGATACCTATTGGGTGCAGGCAGGCGGCTCGGATCCCGCCGCATGGATCCGCAAGGTAGACGGCCGCATGGACGTCGGCCACTTTAAGGACATGGCCGGCTGCGATGAAAACGGACAGCATCACAGGATGGTGCCCATCGGAAGCGGAAACCTGAACTGGAAGGAAATCATCCGCGCATGCGAAGAAACAGGCGTAAAATTCATTGAAATCGAACAGGATAACGCCGCAGACAAAGCCTGTCCGCTGGATGAAATGAAATCCTCCATCGATTATTTAAAGACGATGGACGTTCGTTTCTGATGTTTACAAAAAATGATGAAGCCATGATGCGGCTTGCGCTTGAGGAAGCTAAAGCCGCATTGGACGAAGGCGAAATCCCCGTCGGCGCAGTCCTTGCGCGCGGGGACGTTTTGATTGCCCGCGCGCATAATGAAAGAGAACGCGCCTGCGATCCGACGTCCCACGCAGAAATCAACGCATTGCGCATGGCGGCCAAAGAAACCGGTCGCTGGCGATTAAGCGATCTCACCATGTATGTGACGCTTGAGCCTTGCCCGATGTGCGCAGGGGCGATTGCCATGAGCGGCATAAAACGGCTGGTTTTCGGCGCATTTGACGAAAAATACGGCTGCGCAGGCAGCATTTACCGCTTGACGGAAGACCCTGTATTCCCGAATTACTGCCCCGCCGACGGGGGACTTCTGAAGGACGAATGCGCGTCAATCCTCAATGAATTCTGGAAAAACACGCGCAAAAAGGAAAATTAAAAGAATCATATCACGTAAAATTTCCAAAATACGCAAAAATTCAAATCAAAATTGCCGCATGCGTGATATACTTAAATAAAGTGATTTTTCCATATGAACCGAACCGGGCGGGCGCTGCGCCGCACGGCAAAAAATATACCGAAATTACATAAACCGATCAAGACAAAAAGGAGGTAAAATATGTCCAAAAAGAACGCTCCCTATCCGGGGCGCAAAAAGTATGCGACCAAAGGCAACGCCGATGCGCTGCGCATCATCCCGCTGGGAGGCTTGGGCGAAATCGGAAAAAATATGACGGCGCTTGAATACGGAGATGATATCATCATCGTGGACATCGGCTCCATCTTCCCGCGTGAAGATATGCCGGGCGTCGATCTCGTGATCCCCGACACATCCTATCTTCAAATGAACCGCGACCGCGTTCGCGGCTATATGGTTACGCACGGCCACGAAGACCATATCGGCGCCGCGCCCTATGTGCTTCGCGAAATCCCTGCGCCCGTATATGCCACGCGCCTGACAAGCGCGCTGATTGAAAGCAAGCTCAAGGAGCACAAGCTGCTCGGAAGCGTACATGTCAATATCATCGAACCCGGAGACATCGTGGAAGCGGGCGCATTCAAGATTGAATTCATCCGCATGAGCCACTCCATCGCAGGCGCCTGCGCGCTGGCAATCCATACGCCAGTCGGTATTGTCGTACACACGGGCGATTTCAAGGTGGACTACACCCCAGTCGACGGACAGTTGATGGACTTTAACCGTCTGGCTGCGCTCGGAAGCGAAGGCGTGCTTCTCATGATGGCGGACTCCACCAACGTCGAACGCCCCGGCTACACAATGAGCGAAAAAAAGGTCGGCGAGACGTTCAACAATCTTTTTGACCGCTCGCAGGGCCGCATCATCATCGCGATGTTCGCAAGCAACGTTCACCGCATCCAGATGGTCATCGATGCCGCCGTCCGCCGCCACAGACGCGTATGCCTGATCGGAAGAAGCATGATCAACGTTGCGCGTTTAAGCATGCAGCTTGGCTATATGAATGTGCCCGAAGGCTATCTGATCAATGCCGACGACATGGACCGCTATCCGGATGATGAAATCGTCGTCATCACCACCGGAAGTCAGGGCGAACCTATGTCCGGTCTTTCCCGAATGGCGTTTCAGGAGCACAAAAAGCTTGAAATCCGCCCGGGCGACATGGTCATCGTATCAGCAACGCCCATTCCCGGGAATGAAAAAAGCGTATCGCGCGTGCTCAATCAGCTGGTCAAGACCGGCGCAGACGTCATTTACGACGCGCTGGCCGAAGTTCACGTTTCCGGCCACGCAAGGCAGGAAGAATTAAAGCTTATGCAGGCGCTGATCAAACCCAAATTCTTCATTCCGGTTCACGGCGAATACCGCCATCTGTATCATCACGCCAATCTCGCAATGACCATGGGCGTTCCGGAAGAAAACGTGCTGATTCCGGACAACGGCACCGTGGTCGAAGTTACGCAGGATTCCATGCGCGCAGTGGACGTTGTTCCCTCGGGCGCAGTGCTGATTGACGGTCTTGGCATCGGCGACGTCGGCGAAACCGTGCTTCGAGACAGAAAGCATCTTTCCGAAGACGGCCTGATCATCGTGGTCATCGGTCTTGATCACGAAGACGGAACGCTTGTCAGCGGCCCGGACATCGTTTCCCGCGGCTTTGTATATGTAAAGGAAAACGAGGACATTATGGAAGGTGCGCGCGCCACCGTGCGCCGTATTCTGGACGCCAAGCTTTATTCCGGCATTTCCACAGGCGCGCTCAAGGACGTCATCCGCGAAGCGCTCTCCCGCTATATTTACGACACCATCAAGCGCAATCCCATGATTCTGACGATCATCGTCTGATGAATGAACCGATTGGCATATTGATTCGTCCAAGAGAGGAAAATACAACCTATGAATGTATACGATCAGGCGCACATGCTCGCGCGTTCGCTCAAAGAAACCGAAGAATACAAGGAGTTTATTCGCTTAAAGACCTTGGCGTATGAGGATTCCACCAACAAAGCGCTTTTGGACGAATACAAACGCCTGCAGTTCAGAATGCAGGCGCGCGCCGCTTCCGGCGAAGGCATGGACAATGAGGACATGCAGAAGATGCAGCGCATCGCCTCGCTTCTTCAGTTCAATCAGGACGCTTCCCAATACCTGCTTGCCGAATTCCGCTTTCAGAAAATGCTGGCGGACATCTATAAAATCCTCGGCGATGTTGCCGGCATTGACATCGACGCGCTCACGCAAGCCTGATCAAATCGGAGGGTAGATATGTCCAAACACCGGAAAAAGAAACGCATAAACGACCGAAATCCGTTCAAGCCGCGCCGCTATACGCGCGAAACCGTCATGCGCGACCGCGAGTACGGCATGTTCTGGTATGCATGGCTGTGGCACGTTTTGCGGCCTGTCGTAATTTTCGCATGCGCGCTGTTAATCGTCATCGGCCTGATTTCCACCGTTTGGGACGTCATCTACTTCGGCTATATCTCCGCGCCCGACGTAAACGACTACGAGACCCCCGGCTTTACGATTTCCTCCGGCGAATCCATCACCACGATTGGAAAGCATCTGGAGGAACAGGGCTATATCAAATCGCCCTCCGTTTTCAAATACTATATCCAGTTCTACGGCCTTACCAACAAAATCCAGTCCGGCATGTATTATTTGTCGCGCGACATGAACCTGTTTGAGGTCGTGGACGCGATCTCCTCCGGAAACGCGACAAACGAGCGCACCATCCGCATAATTCCCGGCTGGACAGTCGAAGATATTGCAAAATATCTTAAAAACGTCGGAGCGGTTTCCGAGGAAGAGGATTTTCTCACCGCCTGCAGACAGTATGAGCCCTTCCTCGGCTACAGCCTTGCGCTCATCAACGCCGACACGAATGAAACTTTAAGCCGCCGCACCTATCCTTTGGAAGGATATCTTGCGCCGGATACCTACCGCGTCTATCTTTCCGCCGACGCCGAATCCATCGTAAAAACGCTTTTGAGACAAACCGACGTCGTCTTTGCTTCCGTTTTCACCAATGAAGCGAGCTATGACGAAAACGGAAACCTTATAAAGGACGCAGAAGCATACGGAATCGCGAACGTTCCGCTTACGGAAAGCCAGATTATCACATTGGCTTCCGTCATCCAGAAGGAAGCCACAAGCGTTGAGGACATGAAGCGCGTAAGCGCAGTCTTCTATAACCGTCTTCAAGCGGGCATGAAGCTGGAAAGCGACCCGACCGCAACCTATCTGACCGGAAACACGAAAATCGCCCTGAGCAGCGAAGACATTTCTGTCAACACCGCATACAACACCTACCGCATAACCGGTCTTCCCGTCGGCCCGATCTGCAATCCCTCAAAACATGCGATCCTCGCAGCGCTTGAGCCGGACGAAGAATATCTGACGGAAAACTATCTCTATTTCTGCGCCGCGGAACCCGCCTCCGGTAAATTGGTCTTTGCAAAAACCGCGCAGGAGCACGAAGCCAATGTGGCCAAATATCGCCCGCTGTGGCAGGCGTATGACCGCGAACACGAGGCTGCTGAGCAGCAATAAACGAAACTGCATATCCATTCTGCATTGAAACCGCCCTAAGAAGCGCACGCCGTTTTCTCCGGCGGACAGGCAAAACATAAAAAACACCCGCATACACTCCCGTGGACAGTTGCGCATAAGTACGGGAGGGATGCGGGTGTTTTCCGATATGCTTTTCTATATTCTGGACGGCGCGCGGCTTCTTTTCGGCCATCTGGGCGTCCGCTCGTCATTTCCGAAACCTCTTTCGGAAAAGGAAGAGGAAGAGAAAATCTGGCTGGCCTGCGAGGGCGATGAAGCGGCAAAACGTGTTTTGATCGAACACAATCTGCGTTTGGTTGCGCATATTGCCAAAAAATATGCCGGCGGCGGAATGGATGCGGACGATCTTGTGAGCGTAGGCACCATCGGTCTAATGAAAGCGGTTTCAACCTTTCGTCCGGAGGTCGGACGACTTACGACTTATGCCTCCAGATGCATTGAAAACGAAATTCTGATGCTTCTTCGCGCAAGCAAGAAACTGAAAGCCAACGTATCTCTGGATGAACCCGTAGGCGCGGACAAAGACGGAAACAGCATTCTCGTTTCCGACCTTCTGGGTACGGACGCAAACGCATTAAGCGACGAAGCCGAAACAAAAATTGAATCGGAAAGGGCAATGAAGTTCATCGCCAAGCTTCTGACGCTTCGCGAACAAAAGGTCGTCTGTCTTCGCTACGGCTTGACCGGCGGCGCGCCCAAACCCCAGCATGCGGTTGCAAAAATGCTCGGTATTTCCCGAAGCTATGTTTCGCGCATCGAAAAAAAGGCGCTGGAAAAACTCAGAAAAGCGCTGACAGGCGAATAGACCTTTTTTCACGACATAAAAACCGCCCCGGACAGAATCGTCCGGAGCGGTTTTCTTTATCGGATTATACGTATCTTCTGCCCCAGCAGAAAGCATCGTAGTAATAACCGGAGCTCATTTTGGAAACGACAACCATGCCCGCCGCATTGGACGCGTGGATGAAGTAGCCTTTTCCAAGATAGATGCCGACATGATCGATGATGTTGTCGTCTCCGCCCTCGCAGTCAAAGCAAACAACGTCGCCGCGCTTTAATTCCCTTCTGGAAACAAAGGGGGCTTTTCCGCTGTGGCCGATATCCTTGATCGAAGAAGGCACACTGAAATCAAGGGTTTCAAAGCAATACTCTACGAAGCCGGCGTTTTTGAAAGTAGTCTTGTTGTTTGCGCCGGAAACGTATCTGCAGCCAAGACGGGACTGCGCCGCATAGATGATGTATTCAATATACTTGCTTCTGCCCATGCTGGCGGATACGTAGGACTGCGTACTCTTTACGGTGCTGGGCATTTTGGAAGAGGACTTTGAAGACGAGTAGGAGCCCTTCAGGCTGTCATTCAGCGCAAAAATATTCTTCTGGGTCGTGCTCAGGTAGCTCTTTTTGATATAGCCGCTGCCCTTGCCGTCGTAATTGGTTACCAGATAGTAGCTGCCGGAAGTGCCGGTGATGTATACCGGATAGTCCGCCGTCAGGGTGTTCAAAACCTTACTGGAAGAGGAAGCCTTCTGATACAGCTTGGTCGTTTTGGTGGTATAGGCGAGCTGTTTTGTCTGCGTGGCAGACTTTTTCTTCATGTCCTTCAGCTGCGCATAACCGGTTCTGCCCTGATAGGTAATGCGGGCCCAGCTGCCGGAAGTCGCGACAACAGTAAACTCGATGTTCTTTTTGAGGTATCCGAGGTAATACTTATCGTTTACCTTATTGGTGGAATATACCTTCATTTTGCTGGCTGTAACAACAGCCGCATAGTCCGCCAGCGCGCAGACAGGCAGCATCATCAAAAGAAGAATGACAGCAATTGTACGCTTTACGCCTCTTGCGAAGTTTTCCATACTTTTACCTCCCGTATGATACCAAATGCATTTGAATTAAAGCTCAAAAGACGGTTTTTCGGTCAGAAAATCTGATTCACCGTCCATATATCTATGTATAGCAATCATATCACACCTGATTGCAAAAATCAAGTCTATTATATAAATAGGATAAACAAAAAATGTATCCGTGTTGTATCCAAAAACGAAGGCGCAGCCAATCGGCCACGCCTTCGTTTTATTTTACTTCAGCGATTGCAAAAAGTACCCATTCGTTGTCATCCAACTCAAAAAGCGCCTGAACAACGACATTTTTTTCCGTTTTCCAGACAAGCACGCGTCTTACACCTGCGTCATCCTCATCCGCCAGATTGATTTTCATGATTTCAAGGCCTTCGGCGCCAAAAGCGGAAGTAACATCATCAATCGTCATGCCCTGCTTGTAGCCGGATATCTTATCAAGCGGAATATTCGCAATTGGCGCAAGATCGGCGACATTTTCAAAAACGCGCGCTTTCGCCTGCAGGCGGCCGCTTTCATAAAACGCGCACAGCGCCTCTCCCCCGTACACAAAAAAGCCGTCCTCGGTTTCCTCTTTTTCAAACAGAAGATCGATCTCTTCCTTTACGGCGCTCATTTCGATTTGCTCGTACACAGACGCCGGCGCATCGGAGGGCGTTGCCTCTTCCGCCAGCGAAAAACAAGAACCAAGACAAAAAACCAGCATAATCAGAAGGATTTTCTTCATCGCATCTGCGCCTCCTCAAGCGTCGCGCTGTTCACGCGGAAAATTCTGCCGCACTCGGCGCCCGCCAGATCTTCAATGTCTGTGCAGGTTACAAAGGTCTGAACGCCCGAAAGCATGCTCAAAAGCATGCGCCTTCTGCCGGGATCAAGCTCGCTCATCACATCGTCCAGCATAAGTACCGGCGCTTCGCCGCTTTCCTCGGTCATAATCTGAAGCTCTGAAAGCTTCATCGAAAGCGCGCAGGTTCTCACCTGACCCTGACTTCCGTAGGCGCGCGCGTCCATGCCGTTCAAGTTCATGCGCACGTCGTCCCTGTGGGGGCCGATGGAGGTAACCATACGCTTTAAGTCAATGTTTCTTGCACGCCTGAGCGTCTCATAAATCTCGTTCTGAAGCGCGTCGCAGCTTTCCACGCTTTGAACGCTCGGACAGTATTCGACCGACAGCTTTTCAAGCCCGCCCGATACAAACCGATGAACCTCTCCGGCCTTTCGTGACAGCTTTTCGATGAAATCGCGCCGCATGTCCATGATCAGCGCGCCGGATTCCGCCAGCTGCTCGTCAAACATGTCGATCATGGAAACGGCGGAAGGGTTTATAACCGCTTCCTTTAGAAGCGCGCCCCTTTGCTTGAGCGCTCTTTGATACCTTTGAAGCGCGTAATAGTATTTGGGACGAAGCTGGGAAAGCTCCATATCCACAAATCTGCGTCTTTCCGCCGGTCCGTCTTTCACCATGCGAAGGTCTTCCGGGGCAAACAAAACGCCCGTGATGTGCCCCAGCATTTCGCCGGATTTCGAAACCGCATTGCCTGCAACCTTGATTTTGCGCCTGCCCAGCTGCGACAGCACAATTTCCACATCGTGCATACCGTCCAAACGCCTTGCCTCCACTTTAACGCGCGCAAAGTCGCAACCGTTTCTGATCATTTCTTTATCGTGCACGGTTCTGTGGGAACGCCCGGTGCAGGACAGATAGACCGCCTCTAAAATGTTGGTCTTTCCCTGCGCATTGTTTCCGGTAAATACGGTGATTCCGTCGCAGGGGCGTATCTCCGCATCCGTATAGTTTCGAAAACCCTGAAGCTGTATGGACGTAATGCGCATAAAGCTTCCTCCAATGGAATTTCTATCAGCTCTTCTTGCGCGCTTCAAGCTTCTTGCGCGCTTCGGTACCCAGAACCTTTTTTCTCATGCGAATGGATTTGGGCGTGATTTCCACCAGTTCATCGTCGTCAATGTAGTCAAGCGCCTCTTCCAGCGTCAGAATGCGGATGCCGGTGACCTTGAGCGCTTCTTCGGCGGATGCGCTGTTGCGAATCGAGGTCAGGTGCTTTTTCTTGCATACGTTTACA
>JAZSFI010000504.1:0-6191 GCA_045532135.1 Clostridia bacterium
CCGCTTGGCCTCCGACTTCAGGTCGTCCGTCTCGTGCCGCCCGGCGCTGATGCCTTGCCGCACCAGCTTTCCCACAATCAGCTGCACCTCGTCAATTCTTGCCTCTACCGCCTTGCGCCCCTTCTCAATCCTCTGTTTCCGCCATCCTCATCTCAAATTCCTTAAACCGGCCCGCGGCAATCGCCCGCATCATCCGCGCCAGCTGATCGTCGATTTTGTACTTCTTCTTTATGGCCGCCGGCTTCGCCCCCCCCTGAATTCATTGAGTATCCTGCCGTACCCCCCGAATTCCCAGTCCTTCGGGTTGAAATCCCGCCAGAACGACCCCCTCGGCGCCGCCCGGAGCTGCTCCATCATCCGCTCTCCCGCCGTCTGCGGCTTAATCATATGCCCTCCGTCCTTTCATCCCGCGCCCGATCCGCTCAACCTCCAGCCGGTCGTTGGTCTCCAGCGCCCCGATAAACAGCGCCGCCTCGTCCATGCTGCCCGCGCGTACCCGGCCCGCGCCCCTGTCCCACCAGCTGATCCTCTCCTCTGTCATCGTCATGATGTAGGATACAAAAATCCGCCGCCGCTTCATTTCGCTGATGATTCTCGTCGTCTGCCTGTCCATTCCGCCGCCTCCTAAATGTATCTGACCGCCTCATCGCGCGTGATAAAAAAGTGTATGCCCGTCGAGCATTCGTTCCATCTGTCCTCGTCAAAATCCTCAACCCGCACCGTCTCCCCGACCTTGTATACAAAACCCGGATCCCGGTCGCTCTTAACCGCTTTCACACCGGCGTCCGTTCCGTCCGTGTTGGTGATGCCGATTACCGTTGCTTCGCTGCAGCGGCATTTCCGACTGGTCGCGCTGCTGCGCTTCGCCGTCTCCGGGATCAGCAGCTCAACGATTCTTCCCCCTGCCTTTTTATATCCGGTAAACGCGCCCTTTTCGGGGCAGGCCAGTGCAAAACATGCAGTCAGCTCATTGTAGTACACGCCGCTCAGGTCAGCGCCGCTCAGGTCAGCGCGCCTCAGGTCAGCGCGCCTCAGGTCAGCGTCGCTCAGGTCAGCGCGTTCGCCTCCGTCCTCTTCGGCTAGCCACGCCTTGTGCTTGCGGATAATCTCATCCAGCGTTTTCTTGTCCATCATTCTTCCTCCTCGCCGCTCGTCCAAACTCCGGTAAATGACCTCCTCGGCCTCAGCATAATCTTGTCCTCGCAGTCCGGGCAAATGAACATCTTTCTATCATCCCGCAATGCGCTGACTCCCCAGATGTTCCCGCACTTCTCACACTGCATCCGCTTCATCTTCATACCCTCCATCTGCATTCAACCCCGGCCTTTTCGCGCTTCTTGTTGAGCCTCGCCTCGCAGTCAATCTGCCTGGGCCGCTCAATATATTCCGCCAGGCTCCGCACATCCACCATCGTGCCCTCGCATGCCGCCCGGATCCGCCCTTCCCTCAGCATCCGCCGGATCGTCTCGTCCGACCGGTTGATGATCTTCCCGGCCGCCGTGTAGGTGCAGGCCTCGCCGTGCATCTCCACCATATCCCGCATACGCTCGGTCATGTGCTCCTCTCCTTTCCCTCCTCCAGCATCGCATACAGCGTATCCATCGCCTGCCGCGCGCCGTGAATCATCTCGGGCGGCTCGTGCGCCTGAATCCTGCGCTCAAGCTCTTTCGTGCCCTCGTCAATTGCCGCTTTGATCTGATCTGCTGTCCAGCCGTAGGGCATTACTTACCAGCCCCCGTTCCATGTTCGCTGATCACCTTCTGCCGCTCCATCAGCCGGTCTACGGCCTGTGCCAGATCAGCCATCTTTCCTGCGGCCTCCAGCATGTATGCAATGCTGTTGGAGCGTTTTGTGCGCTCGTCCAGCAGCGCGATCCGGTCAACCAGCACTTTTACGGCCCGATTGAGCATGTCCAGGTTGTCTTGAGTTTCGTACATTGGTTTTCATCTCCTCGGTCGGTGTGTTGCCCATTACATAAGGGCAGTTGTTCTTCTGTTGTGCAAAACCGGCAGCTTGTCTTTTCTCGGCAGCTGCCCGGAGTGCTGCGTGGTCAATATCGCTCGCAATTCCAAGCGCTAAAGCCAGAAATACCAGCTTAAACATCTCGATGTAAAAGTCGCCTGAGTCAGTATCTAGCATCTCGATAACCTGATCGGTTATTGATTTCCCTTCCTTGTGCTGATCCATCGGCGCGCCGCCTTTCTGTTCAGATTCCCTTGATCATCCTATAGATTTCGCACATTTGTTTTGCGATTTCAGGAGCTATATCAGGCGTACACAAATGCAGCATTCTACTCAGCTCTTCCAATGCTTCTTCCATCGTCATGATCGGAATGTGCGCTGCAGCAACCATATCTTCGGCACTTATGCTTCTACTCATCAGTGGCGTTCCGCCTTCCTCTTGCCGGATCAGATTCTTCAATTCAACCACGGCCTGAAGAACATCATTCATCTTGTCGTTCAGCGCCAAATAGTTCCGGGCAGCCTCATTGTTGATGTTGACTACTTCTCTGTCGAGACGATCGAAATGCTCCTGAATTTCTTTTCGCATATGTTCTCCTCTCTGTTTGTGTGGTATAATCCCCTCAAAGGGAGTGATACTGTGTTACCTGATAATCTTTACAACATTCTCGCACACATCGAGTCACGCAAAGGACGCAAAGTCATTATGCGCGAATTGATCACTGTGTTCGGATCGTCCGCAGCTTCCGCCGTCAGCGCGCTTGTCGGCAAAGGATTCGCTTACACCATGCCGCCCTATGACTACTGTCAGACCGTAACAGTCGGAATCAGCGACAACGGCCTGCAGGCTCTGTATGAGCATCGGATTCTACTTAAGCGCCAGCGCGAACAGGACGCCAAGAAGGATGAACAGGCCCGTGCAGAGGCGCTCCAGCGTGAAAAGGATAAGAAGCAAGCCTTCCGTAACAATCTTATTGTAGCCGTCATAAGCAGCCTCGTAACGCTGGCCGTCGAGCATTGCATGGAACTCATAGACCTTCTTGGAAAACTCATTCACTGAGTTGCTTCTCTTTTTCATTGATCGCTACTCCTTTCCGCCCCGCTCAGTTGCGGGGCTTTTTTGATTCTGCCAGCGCTCTTTCGAGCAGCATATTGACCAGAGCAGATCCTTTGCGGCTTATCCGAGCCGTTGATTTTGGTTAATCTGCGTTCGCCCGACTGGCCGAATAAAATCTGGCCGGATCAACTGCCATTGCGCGGCAAATCATCTCATAATCATCAACCGTCATCCTGCGCTTACCGTTCAGAATAAGAGACAGTCTGGATTCCGTAATATTCATATTCGCAGCAATCAACTTCCGGCTAAGTCCCCGTTCGGTGATGTAATTCTTGACTCGCTCATGCATCTGCATCGTCTCACTCCTTTCAAAAGTTCTGTTTTCTGGAACATCCACAGTATATTCCTGTTTTGGGGAATTGTCAATACTAAAATTCTGAATTTCAGAACTTTTTTATTGACAAATTCGAAACAGACGAATATAATGAATTCGAGGTGATAAACATGACTGTAGGTGAACGGATAAGAGAGGCTCGGAAAAACATTCCTATGAATCAGGAAGATTTGGGAAGGCTTCTCGGAATTGGAAAATCGAGTGTCTCTGAATGGGAATCAAACAAAAGGCCTATTCCTATGGATACAATAGAAGAAATAGCGAAAATCCTACATGTTACTGTGCCTTACTTGATGGGATGGGAAACCAAAGGCGCCGGGATTGTGTATGAGAAATTGGAGCTTTCTTCTGCTGCTATTACTCTGGCTCGTAAATACGATTCTCTGGATGACTACAGCAAGAAGATTGTCGAGTCCGTTGTTGATCTGGAACTAAATCGGCCAAACGTTTCCACCGGCGAGCAGTGATTACACTGTCGGAGTGAAACGTAATTAGGAGGATGTTATAATGGCTAAATGTACCCGCTGCGGCAAAAAGGGCCTGTTTTTGAAGCTGTACAGGAATGCGTACTGCATAGACTGCATGAACGAAATCAAGGCCAAGGAAAATGCCATTCATGATGCGAATGACGAATTGGTAAAACTTCAAAAGAAGATTGAAGAAACCGAGCAACGGTTGGCAGATTCCGAAAAGCTTTTGAGTGATGCCAAGGCTGAAAAGCGAACCCGAGCTCAGGTTGAATTGGATGAGCGAGAAGCCGCACTCACTTCAAGCCTTGCGGCGCTTGAAATATCAATATCAGCAAAAAATCAAGCAATCGAAGAACTTGCCAAAACATCTGACGCGCTGGATAAAAAGGCTAAAACCGCAGAAAATCGCATCATTAAATCACAGCAGCTATACGATAGCATTCGGTATGCGCTGGAAACGTTCGAAGAGTCTGAATCTGTTGTCGGCCTTCATATTCGTTTTGATAGCGACATCGAGCAATTCCGCCCCGATTTGAAATGCCTTTCCGTAAAAGACCTTCGATCGCTGTTCAAGAAGAACGCCAAAGCCGTTCAGGAACTTACAGATTCCTACAAATCTCATTACACCACCAAAGCCAACGCCGCCATTTATCAGTTGATGACCATGGCTCTTGATGCAGAATTGACTAATATCCTGCACGATCTTACGTTTGGAAAACTTGATGACGGTATCGGGCGTGTAAAAGAGATTACCGCAAGGTATTATGAGATCGCCAAGGACGGCAACCAGACCATTGCACCAACTCTCAGGAAATTTATCGGTCAACTTGAATATCTGTACATTGAGGCAGTCAAAATCGAATATGAATATTACACCCAACAGGCCCGGATCAGAGAAGAGCAGCGTGCTTTGCGCGAACAAATGCGCCAAGAAGCCGAGGAACGCAAGCAGCTTGAACAGCAGCGTAAGCAGGTTGAAAATGAAGAAAAGAAATATCAGCAGGAGATTGACCGAGTCAAAGAGCAAATGTCTGCAGTGCCTGCCGAAGATCCTGAGATCGAAAAGCTGCGTAAACGTTTGGCCGAACTTGAAGGCCAGCTGAACGCCGTAGAAACCAAGAAGGCTGACATTATAAACCTTCAGAATGGTAAAGCCGGCACCGTTTATATCATCAGCAATATCGGCTCTTTTGGCGACAATGTTTATAAGGTCGGTATGACCCGCCGTCTCGAACCGCAGGATCGTGTCAACGAGCTGGGCGATGCCAGCGTTCCATTCCCATTCGATGTTCACAGCTTCATCTTTAGCGAAGACGCCGTCGCGCTGGAAACCAAGCTGCATCAGGAGCTCAACAGCCGTCGTGTAAACAAGGTCAACCTTCGCAAGGAGTTCTTCAACATTACAATCGATGAACTTCGCGCCATGGTCGAACAAATCGATCCGACTGCACCATTTACGGAAACTGCTCTTGCCGAGCAGTACCGTCAAAGTTTGTCGATGGGCGATACGGTTGCCGGCAGCATTCCGTTGGATTCGGAAGATGAAGACGAAGCTGTCTGATCCTCCTTCCCGGATACCTGGTATCGCTCGTCTGCTTCATCATCTTGGGTCAGCTCCTTTCGTCTTGCTGGCTCAAGCGTAATGGATTTCATGCGAAACCTCAATAGCCAGATCCGCAACCCTGCCCCCTTTTGCCGAAAGCGGGTTTTCATGCCGGTTTCATCCCGGTTTCCTTCATGAAATTCATCACTTCGCAGATGAAATATTGATGAAATCCACCCCGTAAGGCTTCGTTTTTACAAGGAGATGAAAAAATACCGCCCGTTATAATCGGGCGATGCGATGAAACGCAAGGAGTATTTATGTATAATTACCAGCTGCTCTCCGAGCTCTGTGAGACCGTCGGCATGACGCACAAGGATTTTGCTGCAAAGACAAAGCTCTCAGAGGCCACCATTTCCCGCTATCTCAACGGCGACGTCAAGGACGCCTCGCTGGACGCTGTCGTCAAAATGTGCGATGTGCTGCATGTTTCCGTCGATCTGATCGCTGGCCGCGAGGCAATGATCGAGCTGCCGACCGACGAAGCAAAAGGATTTACAGAAAATCTGATCGTCATCCGAGATATTCTCCGGCGCAACTTTGAGCGCATCCGCACCATCGAGCACGAAAAGGACGCCGCTGCCTATCAGCATATCGAGGACCTCAAAGAGCAGATCGGATACCTGAAAAAGCAGCTGGAAAAGTACTCTTCGCATTTTAAACTCTATAACCGGCTCGTCATTTCGCTGTCTGTCCTGTGCGCCC